>NZ_JBQCGZ010000015.1:0-4423 GCF_051955155.1 Leifsonia sp. | reverse complement strand
CAAGGACGAGCTGCGCGCCTACCAGACCCGCATGGAGGAGGCCGCCAAGCGCGACCACCGCAAGCTCGGCGCCGAGATGGACCTGTTCTCGTTCCCGGACGAGATCGGCTCCGGTCTCGCGGTGTTCCACCCCAAGGGCGGCATCATCCGCAAGGAGATCGAGGACTACATGCGCGATCGGCTGATCGCGAACGGCTACGAGGTCGTCAACACGCCGCACATCACCAAGGCGCACCTCTTCGAGACCAGCCAGCACCTCAACTGGTACAAGGACGGCATGTTCCCGCCCATGCACCTGGACGAGGAACGCGACGCCGAGGGCAACATCACCCGGCAGGGGCAGGACTACTACCTCAAGCCGATGAACTGCCCGATGCACAATCTCATCTTCCGGGCGCGCGGCCGCAGCTACCGTGAGCTGCCGCTCCGGCTGGCCGAGTTCGGCACGGTCTACCGCTACGAGAAGTCCGGGACGCTCTCCGGCCTGACCCGCGTGCGCGGGCTCACGCAGGACGACGCCCACATCTACGTGACAGAGGACCAGATCAAGGACGAGGTCGCCAGGCAGCTGGAGTTCGTGCTGGAGACCCTGCGCGGCTACGGACTGACGGACTTCTACCTGGAGCTGTCCACCAAGGACCCGGACAAGTACGTCGGAAGCGACGAGAGCTGGGAGACCGCGACGGAGACGCTCCGCGAGGTGGCGATCGAGTCCGGGCTGGAGCTCGTGGACGACCCGGGCGGGGCTGCGTTCTACGGCCCGAAGATCTCGGTGCAGGCGCGCGACGCGATCGGCCGCACGTGGCAGCTCTCGACCGTCCAGCTGGACTTCAACCAGCCGGAGCTGTTCGAACTGGAGTACAACGCTGCCGACGGGACGCGCAAGCAGCCGGCGATGATCCACCGGGCGCTGCTCGGCTCCATCGAGCGGTTCTTCGCGATCCTGCTGGAGCACTACGCGGGCGCGTTCCCGGTGTGGCTGTCGCCGGTGCAGGTCGTCGGCATCCCGGTCGCGGACGCCTACGCCCCGTTCCTGGACGACGTGATCGCGCGGCTGAAGGCCCGCGGCGTTCGCGCCGAGGTCGACCACTCCGACGACCGGATGCAGAAGAAGATCCGCACGCACACCAAGGCGAAGGTGCCCTTCCAGCTCATCGTGGGCGAGGAGGACGCCTCGGCGGGCACGGTCAGCTTCCGCTTCCGCGACGGCACGCAGCGCAACGGCGTGACCGTGGACGAGGCCATCGAGCGCATCGTCGCCAGCATCGAGAGCCACGAGCTGGTCGACACGGCATGGCCCGCCTGAGTCTCGGCGACTACGCCGACGGCGGCGGCGCGGACGGGACCGACGGCCCCGTCCGCGTCGACGACCCGTCGTACCTGGTCGGGGTGCCGGACGAGTTCCAGCGGCTGTGGACCCCGCACCGGATGGTCTACATCCAGCAGGGCGACCCCGGTCACGACGACTGCCCGTTCTGCGTCGCTCCGAGCATGAGCGACGAGGACGCGCTGATCGTCGCGCGCGGGACGCACGCGTACGCGCTGCTCAACCTGTTCCCGTACAACAGCGGCCACCTGCTGGTGTGCCCGTACCGGCACATCGCGATGTACGACGAGGCGACGCCGGAGGAGGTCGCCGAGATCGGCAGCATCACCCAGACGGCGATGCGCGTCATCCGCGAGGTGTCGAAGAACGACGGTTTCAACATCGGAATGAACCAGGGCGCGGTCGCCGGTGCCGGGATCTCCGCGCACCTGCACCAGCACATCGTCCCGCGCTGGGCGCAGGACGCGAACTTCTTCCCGATCATCGCGCGCACCAAGGCTCTCCCGCAGCTGCTCGGCGAGGTCCGCGCCGCCATCGCGAACGCCTGGCCCGCTGACTGACGCGCCGCTCCCGAGCGGTCGCACTCGATCGAGTGGTGAGTTGTTGCTTCAATTTCCGTCGAGTGGCGACATCTTGTCACCACTCGACGGGCTTCGTCAGCGTACGCGGGTGACGGGGAACTGCTCGCGGGGGTGGGCGTAGGACTCCTGCGACTCGACGAGCTGGAGCTCGCGCTCGCCGGACTCCAGGGTCCGGGTGAGCAGGTCGAACACGCTGGACACGGTCTTGCGCAGCGCCAGCGCCGCGTCCCCGGCCCGCACGTAGTGTGCCGTGAACAGGGCGGCGGTGACGTCTCCCGACCCGTTGGCCTTCATCGGCAGGTGCGGGGTCTGCACGAGCCAGGCTCCCGCGTCGTCGACGGCGAGCATCTCGATGGTGCCCTCCGGCCGGTCGGGACGCTCCACGCTCGTGACGAGCACCGTGCTCGGTCCCATCGCGCGCGCCGCGTCCACCGACTCCAGGGTGGACTCGAGCGTGTCCGGCTCGGTCTCGGTGAGGAAGCCGAGCTCGAACTGGTTCGGCGTGATGATGTCGGCGACCGGCACGACGCGCTCGCGCAGCAGCACGGGGATGGCCGGGGCGACGAAGCAGCCCGACTTGGCGTTGCCCATCACCGGGTCGCACGCGTAGACGGCGTCGGGGTTGGCGGCCTTCACCCGGGCGACGGCGTCGATGATCACGTCGCCGATGCCCTCGCTGCCCTGGTAGCCGGAGAGGACGGCGTCCACCTGGCCGAGCACGCCGCGCTCCTCGATGCCGGTGATCACGTCGCGCACGTCGTCCGGCGCGATCAGCGGGCCGCGCCACGCGCCGTACCCGGTGTGGTTCGAGAAGTTCACCGTGTAGACGGGCAGCACCTCGACGCCGATGCGCTGCAGCGGGAAGACGGCGGCGGAGTTGCCGACGTGACCGTAGGCGACCGCGGACTGGATCGAGAGGATCTTCATCCCCTCATCCTTTCACCTCGCGCGGCGCCCTCCGTCCGCTGCCGTCGCTCGACGCCGGCGGCCTCCGCGATGTCGTCCACCAGCCGCGCCGCCTCCTCCTCGGCGAGGTCGTACACGGTGAGCCGCAGGTGGTGCGACGGCGCCGCGTGCTCGCCGAGCAGGAACTCGTCGCCGGTGCGGGCCAGCCAGCCGCGGCGCATCAGCCGGTCGGCGACCGTCCTCGCCTCCACCGGCAGCGCGAGCCACAGGTTGAGTCCGTCCCCGGCCTCCGCGGGCAGACCGCGTTCGCTGAGCGCGGCGGCGAACGCGGCGTTCCGCTCGGCGTAGTGCCGCCCCGCCGCGGCGACCTCCTCCAGCACGCCCTGGTCCGTGAGCTGCGCCAGCACGAGCCGCTGCAGCACGTGGCTCACCCACGTGGTGCCGGGGCTCAGCCGGAAGGCGAGACGCTCGGCCGTCTCGTGGTCGGTGGCCGCAACGGCGAGGCACATGTCAGGGCCGAGGAACTTCGACACCGACCTGACCAGCGCGAATCGGCGGTGTCCGGGCCCGATCAGGGTCTCGTACGGGCGCTGCGAGAGCATCGAGAAGTGGTCGTCCTCGATCACGAGCACATAGGGATGGTCGGCCAGCAGCGCGCGGAGCTCGGCCGCGCGCGACGGCGTCAGGGTGGCGCCGGTGGGGTTCTGGGCGCGCGGTGTGCAGATGATCGCGCGTACGCCGGCGTCCAGCGCCGCCCGCAGCCCGTCGACCGTCATGCCCTGCTCGTCCACCGGGACGGGGACGGCGCGGTAGCCGCCGAGCCGGACGGTGTGGATGCTCGCGAGGAAGCACGGGTCCTCCAGCGCCACCGCGTCGTCGCGCAGCAGGGCCTGGGCGAGCAGCCGCTCGACCGCGTCCACCGCGCCGTTCGTGACCGTGATGCGGACGTTATGGCCGGGCAGGTCGGCGGCCGTCCACTCCAGCGCGCGCTGCTCCAGCGCCGGGTCGATCACCGGCTCGCCGTACAGCACGGGCCGGCCGACCGCCGCGGCCAGGGCGCCGGAGAGGTCGGGGATGCGCTGCGGGTCGGGGTTCCCCGTCCCGATGTCGCGCAGCACGCTGTCGGGCGCGTAGCCCTCCTGCGCGACGGCGTCGAGGCCGGCGATGACCGTGCCGGCGCGGCCGCGCGCGACGACGACGCCGGCCTGCGCGAGCTGCCGGTACGCCGCGACCGCCGTGTTGCGGTTCACGCCGAGCCGGGCGGCGAGCTCGCGCACCGGCGGCAGTGCGTCGCCGCGGCCGAGCACGCCGCGCTCGTGCAGAGCGCGCACGCTCGCGGCGATCTCCGACGCGGTCGAGCCGGTGATGATCTGTTCGTCCACATCCCCTCCGCCTGCGAGTCTATCCAGCCGTCCCCGGGGTGCTATCGTTCGGCATAGGCCAAAACAATCTTTGTTCCACACGAGAGGGCGATGATGACAGATACCGAACACGGCACCGGGACCGGCTCGAGCCGCGTCAAGCGCGGGCTCGCGGAGATGCTGAAGGGCGGCGTCATCATGGACGTCGTCACGCCCGAGCAGGCGCGCATCGCCGAGGACGCGGGCGC
>NZ_JBQCGZ010000014.1:0-7601 GCF_051955155.1 Leifsonia sp. | reverse complement strand
GGGGGCGGGCGTGAGGGGTGTTCGAGAGCAGTCCCTCGCGCCCGGGGGGGGGCGGGGGCCCGGGGGGCGGGGGGGGGGGGGGGCCGCCCCCCCCGCGTCCCCGTCGCCCGGCTACTCCGCGATGACGCGGCGGAGGAAGGTGGTCACGTGCTCGCGCAAGGCCTGGATGCGCTGCTCGCGCGCCGCCTCCACGTCGAACCCGACGTAGGCGAGGGCGGGCCGCTTGCGCACGTTGGCCGAGCACTCGAAGCCGGAGCACACCAGCGTTCCGAGGGTGTTGCCGTTGCGGCCGGCGGCGCCGGCGCGCTTGGCGATGAAGAAGACGACTTCGTTCGGCAGGTGCACGTCCTCGCACCACGAGCACTGCGGGCGGCTGCGGACGCCGCCCTCGGCCTTGCGCAGCAGGACGCCGACGGGTTCGCCGTCGACCTCCGCGATCGCGTAGCCGAGGTTCGGGTTCTTGCGATCGCGCCAGCCGAGGTAATCGATGTCGTCCCAGCGCACGGCGGCCAGGTCGGGGAGAGTGAGCTCCTTCCGTTCGCGCTGCGAGGCGTTGACGAAGGAGGCGCGGAGCTGCTGTTCGGTCAGGGGGAGCATGGAGTGGTTTCCTGTCTGTCGGTCTGCGGGCCGCGGCAGCGCGTGGCGCTGCGGGTCCGGGATGCGGTGCTCGCGGAACGCGGACGCCGGCCGATCGGCGGCGTGCGCGGCGGTGCCGGCCGTCACGGCGCGGTGGGCGCGCGGAAGCGGCCGCGAGCGGGCGCGCCGAAGAGGGCGCGCGGGATCACGCGAACGAAGACGGGGCTATCTCACGCCGGCGATGACGACGCCGACGACCTCCAAACGCCCCGAGGGCGGAGACGAGATGAACGGATCCACGCGGACAGTCTACGACACGCCCGGGCGGTCGGGACGGGATGCGCTGTACACGCTGGCGAAACCGGAGCGCGTATTGTCCACGGCGTCGATACACCAGGGGTGCCGGCGCTGCCTAACATCCTCTGCATGACCAGCGTTGCCATCGAAGACGAGCCCGACACCGACAGGCTGCGGATCGAGGACGTGGTCATCCTCGGCTACGACTGAGCCGCCGCGCTCCCCGACGCGGACAAGCGCGGCGGCGACCGGGACACCCGAGATGCCGGTCGCCGCCCACCGGGAATCGCAGTACTGCCGCCCGTCCCCATACGGTCCGGCCTGCCGTCCGGTTGCTTAGTGCACACAGTAATGGCGCAGAACGGTTTGTCAACCGGGTGCGGCGACGAACCTCACTCGAGCTCGGCGGCGAGGAGCTCGATCGCCTCCGCGACCGGCGCGGGCGCCTCCCACGCGGTGAAGTGGCCGCCGCGCGTGAGCCGCTCGAAGCGGCGGATGTCGGTGTAGCTCTTCTCGGCGAGGCTGCGCGGGTAGGCCGCCTCGTGCGTCTGGATGAGGATGCTCGCCGGCACGTCGATCACGGGATGCAGCTCGTCGCCGTCCGGCGATTCCGTGTACGGCCGGAAGCTCGTCCCGATCGACCGGGTCAGCCAGTACAGCGCGACGTTCGTCAGCAGCCCGTCCGGGTCGTCCTCGATCAGGCGGTGACCGTCGCTCCACGCCCGCACCTTCTCGGCGATCCACGCCAGCAGCCCGCTGGGGGAGTCGACCAGCGCGGCGGCGAGGGTGTCCGGTCGCGTGCCCTGCTGGTGCGCGTAGCCCGACTCCGCGGGCGTGGCGACGGACGCGAGGAACGCTCGCTCCTCGTCGGTCAGCTCGACGCCGGGCCGGCTGCGCGCGGAGAACGAGGCGTGCGAGGCGACGATGCCGACCGCGGCGGGATGCGCCCCCGCCAGCCAGTCGCTCACGCCGGCGCCGACGTCCTCGCCGTAGGTGAGGTACCGCTCGTAGCCGAGCTCCCGCGTCATCAGCGCGTCCCAGCGCTCGGCGACGGCGGCGGAGGAGAACGGGACGGGCAGCGTTCCGGAGAACGCGTAGCCGGGCAGCGACGGCACGACGACGTCCCTGCTGCCGGCCAGCGCGTCCACCAGTGGCAGCATGCTCGCGAACGAGTACGGCCAGCCGTGCGTGAGCACCACCGGCAGCCGCTCGGGATGCGCGCTGCGCACGTGCACGACATGGATGCGGCAGCCGCCGACCGTCGCGACCGCCTGGTCGTACGCGTTCAGCCGTTCCTCGACGGCCGGCCAGTCGAGTGCCCGCCAGCGCTCCACCAGGGCGCGGAGCACGGCGGGCGGGATACCCTCCGACCAGTCCGGTCCCGGCGTCTGCTCCGGCAGGATCGCCCCGTCCAACCGGCGGTGCAGATCGTCGATGACCGCCTCCGGGACGGCGATGCGGAAAGCCTCCATGCGCCGACCCTACGGGCCACCTCCGACACACCCCGCCTCCACGGAGCGAGTGTGCACGAACGGTACGCGTGTGGCTCGGTGGGGGGATGAGTGCGGCGTCGGGGAACGAGTGCGCCTGCGCGCGCAGGCGCAGTCGTTCCGCGGGGGCGCACTCCCGGCGCGCGTAGGGTGGAGTGCATGGTCGAGGAGCGCGGACGGGAGAGCGATCCCCGCCTCGAGGCCGTCCGCTACCGGGTGCGCCGGGACGCGGAGGCCCGCGGGGAAGTTGTCGAGGAGAACAACGCCGGGCAGCCGACGATGGATCAGCGCGCGCATGTGATCGAGAACGCGATCCAGCAGGCCATCCGCCGCGGCGAGTTCGACGACCTGCCGGGCGCGGGCAAGCCGCTGCAGGGGCTGACCGGGACGCATGATCCCGACTGGTGGATCCGCCGCAAGATCGAGCGCGAGCAGCTGACCGGCCTCGGCCCGCCGGCGCTCACGCTGCGCACCGAGGACAAGGACCTGCACGCGACGCTCGACGGCCTCGGCTCGGAGCGCGCGGTGCGGGAGCATCTGGAGGACTTCAACCGTCGCGTGGTGAACGCGCGCCGGCAGCTGCAGGGCGGTCCGCCCGTCGTCACGCCGACCCGCGACGTCGACGCCGAGGTGGCCGCGTGGCACGACCGCCGCGCCGACCGCATCCGGGCGGCGGAGGCGGCGCGCCGGGCGGAGCAGGAGGCGCTCGCCGCGCTGAGCAGGCGCGAGCGACGGCGGCTCCGCAAGGGGCGCTGAGGGCGCAGAGCGCGGGGGATGCGGACGACGCTCACGACGCCGCGCGCGGCCCCGCCCCGCGCTCACTCCGACAGGTGCTGCTTGGTGTTCGTGTAGACGATCGAGTCCGCGGTCGCGCCGACCAGGCCCAGCGTGACGCGGAGCAGCTGCGGCGGCAGGCCGTCGTTCGGCGGCGGGGTGTCGGCGCCGAGCGTGTACGAGTGTCCGTTCGCGTCGGTCGCTGTGATGGAGTCGAGGTACACCTGCACGTGTCCCTTCAGCGTCATCGTGTCCGCGGTCGTCGCCAGCGAGGGGCCGGTCTGCTTGCGCACCGTGAGGCTGAAGCCCTGGATGGTGATGCTGTCCGCGGTGAGCTTGAGCACGGTGGTGCGCGAGCCGTCGGCGAGCGGCACGGTGACGACGGAGATGCCGGGGAGACCGGTGAACGACAGCGACCGGCTGCCGAGCTGCGCCGGCGGCTGCGTGAAGACGGGCGCTCCCGCGTCCGGACCGGACGGCGCGACGGGTGCGGGCGTGGCGGTCGGCGTCGGGGTGGGGGTGCCGGAAGAGCCCGGTGCGCCCGGGGCGCCGGGGACACCCGGGATGCCGGGCAGCGTCCCGGAGGGGGTCGGGGTCGGCGTCGGCGTCGAGCCGGGCGTGCTGCACGGCAGGATGATCGGGATGCAGAAGGCCGTGCGGGCGGACGTGCTCGCCGGGACGGGCGCCGCGCCGAGGCCAGCGACGGCCACGGTGGCGCAGGCGAGCAGCGCTCCGGCCAGCGAGCGCAGGCGAGCGCGGGGAGTCCGCTGCCGGCTCACGCGATCGCGTCCTTGGTGTCGGGACCGCGATCCGCGTCGGCGGGGACGTCGGTCGTGCTGACGGTGTCGGTGTCGACGGGGTCGGCGCCGTCGGCGTCGGAGCCGCCGTCGGCCACCTCACCCGCCTTCGCCTCCGCCTTCGGCATCCACGCCACCGTCAGCACCCCGCCGACCGCGGCCAGCAGCATCCCGATGAAGAAGCCGCCGAGGTTCACGCCGACCAGCGAGTAGACCGCGACCGCGAGCGCGATCACGCCGTAGAAGATGCGGTGCGCCGGCATCGCGATGACGAGGATCCCGAGCAGCACGAGCAGGAGCGGGATGATCGTCGCCTGCAGGCCCTCGATGCCGAGCTGCACGTGGATGCGGCCGATGTCGAGCTGGCCGGAGAAGAACATCTCGATGCCGCCGAGCGCCGTCAGCACGCCGCCGACGAAGGGGCGGCGTCGACGCCAGTGCCGGAACCGGGCCCTGGCGCCCGATCCGTCCCTGGCGTCCGCGCGCCGCAGCGCGTCCGCGCGGCGCACGGCGTGCGCGTTCAGAAGCATCCCTTCGAGCCGTCCGTGAGCTGCACGTGCATGCCGCTCAGCGTGAAGACGGAGGCCTGGGTGCTCCACGCGGTCTGCTGGAGGTTCGAGATGGTGACGGTGTCCGCGTCCTGCGCGAAGTCGCCCGCGGTGCCCTTGGCCGTGGTGTTCACGGTCGAGGCGTCGACGCCGATCCGGATGTTGTGGAACTCGGACTCGCCCTTGAGGTCCGTCATGCCGATCTGCAGGTCGGACGCCGAGGCCGGGTTGCCGCCGCCGCCGGCGGTGATGAGCATCCCGACCTTGCCGAGCGGGGTGTCCGTGACGACCGACTGGCAGAGGTCGGCGAGGGTCGCCGTCTTGATGTTCGCGATGGCCACCTGGTGCTGCTTGCCCGCGGTGTCCGGGGCGACGCCGGCGTACTGCGAGAACCCGGTGCCCTCGAGCTTCGAGGCGCTGATCTGGAACTGGCTTCCGGAGACGGCGAACGACACGGGGACCGCGCCCTGGGCGACGCCGGTCATCAGGACGGTGGAGACCACGGCGACGGGCACGGCGGCGAGCACGATGCGTCCGGTGTGCGAGCCGGCGAGAGAGCGGAACTTCATCGATCCTCCTGTTCGGGGGACTTGACAGCGACGGTGCAATCAGTCCTCTGCGAGCATAAACGCTATTGACCGATTGTCAATAGCGCGGCTGACGGCGCGGCCAGAGCGTGTAGGAGATCGCCCAGACCGCGTCGATGCCGAGGATGACGAGCGCGATCCGGCCGGCGTCGAGCAGCGCCTGAGTGCGCGCCGAGTCGCCGGCGATCAGCCAGAGCAGGCCGAGAACGCTCGCGGTGATGGCGACCGCGAGCGCGGAGCGTGCGACATCGATCCAGCAGGCGCGGGCGTACTCTGCGCCGTACTTCTTCCGCGGGGCTTCGCCTCCCGCGAAGCGGTGCGCGAAGCGCACATCCGCCCAGCGGATGAGGGCGTGGCCGTACGCGATGGAGAAGCCCAGGTAGATCGCCGCGAGCCCGTGCGCGAAGGTGGCCGTCGCCCCGCCACGCAGGTCGAGCGCCGTCGCGCCGAGCAGCACCAGGTCGGCGGCGGGGGAGAGCGCGAGCAGAACCGCGCCGAGCCGCGGCCGCCGCAGCAGGTAGCGCGCGCTCAGCCCGGCGACGAGGAATACCCAGAACAGCACCTCGCACGCGACGATGACGACGACCAGCATCCATCCCCCAGTTTTACTAGCACGACCGTATTACAACGTGGATGCTAGCACGGCCGTGCTACGCTCCGCTGCATGCCACGGACGATCGACCACGACGCGCGCAGGGCCGAGCTCGCCGAGGCGGTCTGGCGCGTCATCCTGCACCGCGGCATCGGCGCGGTGTCCGTCCGCACGGTCGCGGCGGAGGCCGGCGTCGTCGTCGGATCGCTCCGTCACCTGTTCCCGACCCGCGCCGGGCTGATCGCGTTCTCCGCCGAGCTGATGATCGCGCGGGCGACCGAGCGCCTGCGCTCGGTCGTATCGACCGGCGACGCGCCCGTCGACGCCCTCGCGCTGCTGCGCCAGCTGCTCCCGCTGACCCCGGACAGCAGGGCCGAACTGGAGGTGAACCTCGCGCTCATCGCCGAGACCCCCGCGCTGCCGGAACTCGCGGACATCCGAGACGAGGCGGCGGCGGGCATCCGGAGGATCTGCGTCCACGTCGTGTGCGTCCTGACCGGTGCAGCAGCGGATGCGCCGCACGTGGCGATCGACGCGCGCCGACTGCACGCGCTTGTCGACGGACTGGCGCTGCAACTGCTGCACGCCCCGGAACTCGATGGCGTCGCGACCGCCGCAGATCAGGAGGCCGCCCTGGAGGTGCTGCGCGCCGAGATCGCAGGTCTCGCCGCGCGAGGCGGCCGTTAGGCTCGACGCATGGAGACCGACCGGCGCACCCGGCTGACCCCGGACGAGCGCCGGGCCCAGCTGGTCGCGCTCGGCGTCGCGTTCCTCGCCGACAACCCGCTGGACGAGCTCAGCATCGAGGACCTCTCTGCGCGCGCGGGCGTCTCACGCGGCCTGCTGTTCCACTACTTCGGGTCAAAGCAGGGACTGCACCGCGAGGTGGTCCGCACGGCGCGGGACAGCATGCTGCACGCCACCGAGCCCGTCGCCGACCTGCCGCCGCTGGAACGGCTGCGGGACACGCTCGCGCGCATCGTGGCGTTCGTCCGGGAGCACCGCGGCACGTTCTACTCGCTCGTCCGCGGCGTGGCCAGCGGCGACGAGGAGGTGCGGTCGGTGGTCGAGGAGGCGCGCGGCGAGCAGGCGGAGCGCGTCACCGCCGTCTTCCTGGAGCTGGGCGTCCCGGACGGGCCGCTGCTGCGCATCGCGCTGCGCTCCTGGATCGCCTTCGCCGAGGAGGCGCTCGTCGAGAGCGCGCTCGGCACCGACCTGCCGGACGAGCGGATCGTCGACTTCCTGGAGCGCAGCGCGCGCGGGGTGGTGGACGCGGTGCGGCAGGGCTAGATGCCCTCCTCCTCGACGTCCTCCTCGGTCAGGATCCCGTCGTCCGGGTCGTCCTGCGGATCGTGCTCGTCGTACTTCGGCTGCGCCTCTGCGCCGGGGTCGTTGCCCCAGACGGTGTCCCCGGCGACCGCGTCGTTGGTCACCAGCTCGTCGGCGAAGTCCGCCTCGGCGATCGGATCGTCTGCGGCGTAGTCGACGTCGCCGTCGTCGGTGTCCGTCCAGCCGGCGGTGTCGCCGGCGTCGGCGTCTCCGAGCTCAGGGGCGTCCACGCCGTCATCCGGGATGCGGTCCATGCTGGTCTCCTCTCGGGTGGTCGTGCCGCGACCGTACACCCGCGTCCCGGGCGCGCAGAAGGGGGCCGCGCGTGCGGTCGGCCGCCCGCCACCGGGCCAGCCGGGGGCCGACGTCCACCGCGGCGGCGGCTCACAATCCTCGGCCTACGATGAATTCAGGTCCTGGGATTGATGGCGGCTCGCGCGGTTTTGCTGGGTGTGCTTGCGCTGCTGTGCGCCGCGTGCGGCGGCGGCGTGCCGCGCTCGCAGGTGGCTGACATGTTGGCCGTGAGTCAGCCGACGCCGGATCCGACGCTCGACGCGGTCGTGCGCGACCTCCCGCGCAGTCTGGCTGGCATTCCGCCGACGCCGACGCCA
>NZ_JBQCGZ010000013.1:0-41538 GCF_051955155.1 Leifsonia sp. | reverse complement strand
CCTTCGATTGGGGGGCGGCCCACCCCCACTCCCCAACACCCCCACCCCCCCCGCCCCCATAACGCAAAAATGGCCCCCCAACCGGCCGAGAACGCACATAATGGGGGTACTCGGCGGTGGGTCAGACCGCACGCTCCAGCGGGCGGCGGCGGGATGCGGGGGCGGTGCCGGGCCGGCACCCGGGCTAGGCTCGGCCCATGAGCATCGACCCCGTGAACGTGACCGTCACCGGCGCAGGCGGGCAGATCGCCTACGCCCTCCTCTTCCGCATCGCGAGCGGACAGCTGCTCGGCCCGGACGTCCCGGTGCGGCTGCGGCTGCTGGAGATCCCGGCCGGACGCGGCGCGGCGGAGGGCACGGCCCTGGAGCTGCAGGACGCCGCGTTCCCGCTGCTCGCCTCCGTGGACGTGACCGAGGACGCGCGCGCCGCGTTCGACGGCGCCAACGTTGCGCTGCTCGTCGGCGCCCGGCCGCGCGGCGCGGGGATGGAGCGGGCCGACCTGCTGGAGGCGAACGGCGCGATCTTCGGGCCGCAGGGAGCCGCCATCAACGCCGGTGCCGCGGACGACGTCCGGGTGCTCGTGGTCGGCAACCCGGCCAACACGAACGCGCTGATCGCCGCGGCGCACGCGCCGGACGTGCCGGCCTCGCGCTTCACCGCGATGACCAGGCTCGACCACAACCGCGCGGTCGCGCAGCTCGCGGCCCGGCTCGGCGTACCGGTGACCGCGGTCGACGGCGTAATCGTCTGGGGCAACCACTCGGCGAGCCAGTACCCCGACCTCAGCCACGCGACCGTGAACGGCCGGCCGGCCACCGAGCTGGTCGAGGAGGGCTGGCTCGCGGACGAGTTCATCCCCCGGGTCGCGAAGCGCGGCGCCGAGATCATCGACGTGCGCGGCTCGTCCTCGGCGGCGTCCGCGGCGAGCGCGGCCATCGACCACGTGCACGACTGGGTGACCGGCACCGGCGAGCGCTGGACGTCGGCGGCGATCGTCTCCGACGGCTCCTACGGCGTCCCGGAGGGTCTGGTGTCCTCGTTCCCGGTGCGCGCCGTGGACGGCGAGTGGCGCATCGTCCAGGACCTCGACATCGACGCGTTCTCGCGCGCCCGCATCGACGCGTCCGTCGCCGAACTCATCGCCGAGCGCGACGCCGTCCGCACCCTCGGCCTCCTCTGACCCCCGCCTCGCAGGCCCGCGAGCACAGGAAAAACGTCGCGATTCCGCTCGAATCGCGACGTTTTTCCTGTGCTCGGCGGCCCGGAGCGGTTACTTCTTCTTCTGGGACTTCTCTTGGGCGGGGAGGGTGCCGGCGGCGCGGTGCTCGGCGAAGTAGCTGCGGGCCTCGGCCTGGCGCTCGGCCTCGGCGCCGGAGGCGATGGCGGCGCGCACCAGCTCGGGGCCGTAGCCGAACGCGTCCACCAGGTCGACGGCGTGCGGGCGGATGCGGGTGAGCAGCCGGTCGATGTAGGCGGTCACCGCCTGCGCGCGCTGCGGCGAGAGCCGTCCGTTCATCAGGTACCAGGCGAGGTGCTTCTCGATCAGCCCGAAGCCGAACAGGTCGCGCAGCCAGGTGAGCACCTGCTTGGTGCCGGCGTCCGGAGCCTGCTCCAGCGCCTCGGTGAACGCCTCCCACTGCAGCAGCTCGCCGTGCGCGCGGGCCGCCTCGATCAGCTCGTTCTGCTGGGTGTTGAACAGGTCGGCCGCGGCCTTCTTGCCGAGCTTGGATGCGGGGCGCAGCCGGCCGCCGATCTGCGAGATCATCGTCTCCACGCGGTCGGTGAGCAGCTCGCGCTGCGTCGCCGGCTCCTGCAGCCAGTTGACGGAGCGCGCGGTCGACCCGAAGTCGCGCACCGTCTGCGCGACGCTCCGCAGGCCGGTGCCGTGGTACGCCCTGCCGGCCGCCTGGGTGACGACGTAGCGGGCGAGCGCGCCGGCGTCCGCCTTGGCGAACTTGCGGCTGAAGTCGGTGAGCAGGCGCTTGGCGACCAGCTGCAGCAGGACGTTGTTGTCGCCCTCGAAGGTGACCCAGATGTCCAGGTCCTGGCGCAGCGAGGTGATGCGGTTCTCGGTGAGGAAGCCCGCGCCGCCGCACGCCTCGCGCGCCTCCTGCAGGGTCTCGAGCGCGTGCCAGGTGCTGAGCGGCTTGAGCGCCGCGGCGATCGTCTCCAGGTCCTGCCGGTCGGCGTCGGTGTCCGCGACGCCGCTGAACACGTCGTCGAACTTGTGCAGGAACACCTCGTGCGCGAAGCCCGCCGCGTACGTGGTGGCGAGCAGCGGAAGCAGCCGGCGCTGGTGGCGCTGGTAGTCGAGGATGACCTCCTCGTCGGTGTCGCTGCCCGCCGTGAACTGGCGGCGCTGATCCGCGTAGGTGAGCGCGATCTTCAGGCCGATCTTCGCGGCGATCGTCGCCGACCCGTCCAGGGAGACGCGGCCCTGCACGAGGGTGCCGAGCATCGTGAAGAAACGGCGGCCGGGGCTCTGGATGGGCGAGCTGTAGGTTCCGTCCTCCGCAACGTCCCCGTAGCGGTTCAGCAGGTCGGTGCGCGGGATGCGGACGCCCGTGAAGTGCAGGCGGCCGTTGTCGACGCCGTTCAGGCCGCCCTTCTGGCCGTCGTCCTCTCCGCCGATGCCGGGCAGGAAGGCGCCGTCGGCATCCCGGATCGGCACGTAGAAGGCGTGCACGCCGTGGTTGACGTTTTTGGTGATCAGCTGCGCGAACACGACGGCCGCGGTGGCGTCGACGGCCGCGTTGCCCAGGTAGTCCTTCCACGCCCCGCGGAACGGGGTGTCGATCACGAACTCCTGGGTCTCGGGGTCGTAGGTCGCGGTCGTCGCGATGCTGGCGACGTCGGAGCCGTGCCCGGTCTCGGTCATCGCGAACGCGCCGGGGACGTCGAGCGACATGATCCCCGGCAGGTACTTCTGGTGGTGCGGCTCGGTGCCGAGGTGCAGGACGGCAGCGCCGAACAGTCCCCACTGCACGCCCGACTTGATCTGCAGCGACGGGTCGGCCGCCACCAGCTCCTCGAACGCGGCGATGTTGCCGCCGTGGTCCTCGCCGCCGCCGACCGACTTCGGGAAGGCGCGGTGCACCTGGCCGTTCTCGACGAGCAGGCCGAGCTGCTCGAACACGCGCTTGCGGTGGTCGGCGACGCTCAGCCCCTCGATCTTCTGCATCTCCGGGCGCGCGGCGAGCTCGCGGGAGGCCAACCGGACCTCCGCCCAGTCGCCCAGGAGCTGGCGGCCCAGCGCCTCCACGTCGACGCGCGGTGCTGCGCCGGTGGCGGGAGGGGTGGTCGCGGTCGGGGTGGATGCGGTCGGAGTCGTCGTGCGCTCAGCGGTGTCAACCATGAGTTTCCTCTTCGATCTCGGGGGTCACCGCAACGCTACGACCGTCCACCGCGCAGCGGAAACCGTCGGTGCGGAGCCGACAAATCGGCACGGCGGCCGCCCGCGGCCGTTTGTGGGAAGCTCCAAAACGTACCCCTTCGAACCGAGGGGTAGCGACAACGCCCCGCGAGGATCAGAGAGCGAGGAGGTCGCGCACCGCGTCCCGCAGCCCGACGAGCTCCGGGGCGATCTCCGCCCTCCCGCGCGAACCGCACCAGCGCGCGCACGGCGGCGCCGGAGTCGGTGGACTCGCCTGCGAGCAGGTGGTCGAGCATGGCGGCGGCGGACAGCTCCCGCACGACGCCGGACTCGTCGTCGCCCCATTCGGGGTCGCCCGCCCTCACGCAGTCGCCGGCGATCACCACGTGCTTGCGCCGGGTGGACGAGGCGCCCGTCCACTCGGAGCCGGCGTACCAGTGCACTCCCGCCGCGTAGCCGGTCTCCTCGCGCAGCTCGCGCAGGGCCGCCGCGACCGGCTCCTCGCCGGGGTCGACGATCCCGCCCGGGATCTCCGCGATCCGGCGCTCCGGACCGACGCGGAACTGCTCGAACACGAGCGCCGTCCCGCGCTCGGTGAACGCGACGACGCACACGCAGTCCGGCTGCTCCAGCACGTCCCATTCGGAGACGCTGCCGGAGCCGGTGCGGTAGGTGTCGACGCGCACGCGGATGAAGTGCGCGTACGCCTCGCGCTGGGACAGTCGGGTCCAGGTGCCGGGAGCGTCCACCCCTTCATCCTGACACGCGGAACCGCCGGGCACCTCGCGTGCCCGGCGGTTCCGGTGGTCCTGCCTGAGCGGCCTGCGGTCTCAGGCGGCGCGGCGGGTGGCCGGCCGGCGCGGCGGGGCGGCGAGCGCCGCGCGTGCGGCCGCGGCGCCCTTCAGCTCGACGACCGCGCCCGGCTGGACGTGCTCGTCCCTCCCGATCCGCGCGCCGTTGCCGATCATGGCGTTCGCGCCCAGCTTGGCGTTGCTGCCGATCTTCACGCCGCTCCCGACGACGCACCCGGCGCCGATGTGGACGTTCGCACCCACGAAGGTGCGGTCCCCGATCGTCGCGCCGGTGTCGATCCAGCTGCCGGCTCCGATGTACGCCTCCATGCCGACGCGCGCATCCGCCTCGACGTATGCCGTCGGCTCGAGGTATGCCGACTCGGCGACGCGGGCCGTGGGGGCGACGAGCCCCCTGCCGTTGGCGTGCCTCCTGTACTTGATGACTGCGCCGGTCTCGTCCTCGAGCTCTTCGATCATCCTCGCCATCTCATCCCTCCTTCGAGATCGTCGCGTGTCCTGAAAACACAACTGACATAACGCAGGGCGGTCACGAAGAATTCCTGATCGCCCCACGGAACCGGCACTGTACGCGTCGTCTCCGGGGGCGACCAGGGGGTGCACAGGGAGTTCTCAGCAGGAGAGAGCAGCAACCGAAGGGAGGGCACAATCGGAGCGTGACGTCGTCCCCGCCAAGCCGCTCCCTCGCCCCCCTCTACCTCGCGGGCTTCACGACAGCATTCGGCGCGCACGGCGTGGCGACGGCGCTGGGCGTCGAGGCGGGCAAACTCGGGATGGGCCTGCTAATGTTCGGGTTCGTGCTGGCCCTGTACGACCTCGCCGAGGTCGTACTCAAGCCGGTCTTGGGGGCGCTGAGCGACCGGATCGGGGTGAAACCGGTGATCGTCGGCGGGCTCGTGGCGTTCGTCGTCGCCTCATCGATCGCGATCGTCAGTCCGACCCCGCTCGTGATCGCCATCGCGCGGCTCGGTCAGGGCGCCGCAGCGTCCGCCTTCTCCCCCGCATCCTCCAGCGCCGTCGCCCGCCTGGCGGACTCGGAACGGCTCGGCCGATACTTCGGCCGCTATGGCGCCTGGAAGAGCATCGGTTACGCGGCCGGGCCCCTTCTCGGGGCGGCTCTCGTCGGCGTGGGCGGCATCGGCGCGCTCTCGGTCGTCCTCGCGGCGCTGGCGGCCGTAGCCGCGGTGTGGGTCGCGCTCGGCGTTCCGGCCCTGCCCGTGCTCCCGCGTCCGCGATACACGCTCGCCGACCTGGTCCGGCAGACCGCCGACCGCGGCTTCCTGCTCCCCACGCTCGCGCTCGCGACGACGACGGGCCTGCTCGGCGTCGCCGTCGGATACCTGCCGTTGCTCGCGACCCGCGCAGGTCTTCCGGCCCTGGTGAGCGGTGCGGCCGTCGCGGTGATCGCGGTCGTGTCCGCCCTGGCCCAGCCGCTCGCCGGACGCGCTCACGATCGACGCCGGCTGACAGCCCGCGTCGGCGTCGCCTCCGCACTCGCCGTCGGCACCGTCGCCCTCGTCCTCATGGTCTGGGCGCATCCGGTCGCGATCTTCGTCGCCGCCCTGCTCGTCGGGCTGACCGTCGGTGTGGCGACACCGCTCGCCTACTCCCATCTCGCGGCGACGACACCCGAAGAACGGATGGGCCGCACGATGGGCAACGCGGAACTCGGGCGCGAGGTGGGCGACGCGGGCGGACCGCTCCTGGTCGGAGCGATCGGCGCCGCGGCAGGGCTGCCGCTCGGGCTCGGCGCACTGGCTGCGCTCACGGCAGCGTCAGCGGTCGCGGCGGGCAGCTGGCTGCGCGAGGCGTAGCCGACCGCCCGTGGACAGATGGAAGCCCGCACCGGCAGAAGGGGGAGCTGCCGGTGCGGGCGGTCGGGAGGGGCGGGTCAGCCGACGCCCTCGAGCGCGTCCGTCTCGGTGTTGCCGATGTTCTGGATGACCTGCGGCCGGCGGCGGGCGAGGTACACGAACCAGCCGACGGCGGCCACGATCGTCAGCAGGAACAGGTACGGGATGACGTTCAGCGGGAAGGCGGGCACCGGCCAGACGTTCGCGAAGAAGACGTAGGCCATCGCGGCGACCGCGACGACGGCGCACACCCAGACCAGCGTGTTCGGGATGCCGGCGCGGCGGGTGTATGCGATGCAGGCGATCGCGACCAGCGCGTAGGCGACCATGTAGCCGTAGGTGCCGTACGTGTCCACCCAGACGGTGATGTCCATCGGGTCGGAGCCGACCAGCAGCAGGATCACGTCGAGCAGGATCGCGGCGGGGCCGGCGACCAGCAGGACGCGGTGCGGGGTCAGGTGGCGCTCGTGGGTGCGGCCGAACCGCTCGGGCAGGACGCCCTCCTTGCCCATCACGTACATGACGCGGCCGACCACGTTCAACGGGGCGACGACGACGGCGAAGAACGAGGCGCCGACGCCGAAGGTCAGGATCGGCGCGAACCAGGACGGCATCCCGATCAGCTTCGCGATGTCCTCCAGCGGGCTCGCGCTGGTGGCGAGGTCGTCGTGCAGCACGGCGATCTGCGTGTACGCGGCGAACACGTAGAGGACGCCGACGACGACGGCGCTCCAGATGATCGCGCGCGGGATGGCGGTGTACGGGTTCTTCGCCTCGCGGCCGAGCGCGTCGGCGGAGGAGAAGCCGACGAAGCCGAGGATGCCGAGCACCATGCCGGCGGCGATGCCCTGGAACGGCGCCCCCTCGGCGAAGACCTGCGCCGGGTCCCAGGCGGCGGGTCCCGCCCAGACCAGGGCGGCGATCAGCAGGATGGTGATGATCGTGACGGAGACGAGCTCCAGCACGAGGGAGACGCGGGCGGAGAGCCGGATGCCGCGGATGGTGAACAGGGTGGCGAGGCCGCCGAGCACGATGGCGAGGCCGACGTACCAGCCGACGCCGCCGGCCGGGACGCCCAGCAGCACCAGGAACTGGTTGAAGTAGGACACGGCGCCGCCGAGCGAGCCGGCGGCGATGCCCCAGCAGCCGATGACGAGCGAGACGCCGGCCAGGTACGCGCCGGTCGGGCCGAGGCCCTTGGCGACGTACGTGTAGAGCGAGCCGGCGGAGGCGTGCTTGCGGGCGAACACGACGACGCAGTAGCCGACGCACAGGATGACGATGGTCGCCAGCACGAACGAGTAGATGGTGCCGTTGCCGGCGCCGATGAAGATCGAGGCGGCGGTGAAGGCGATCACGGCGCTGGGGGCGATGTTGGCGATGGCCTGAGCGGCGAGCTCTGGCCCGCTCATCACGCCGCGCCGCAGGCCGGCGTCGGTCGGGCTGTCGGCCCTGGTGGTCGTAGTCATGGGTGGCTCTCCAGTGAGTCGGGTGGGGCTTCTGGCGGGGGGGGGTGGGTGGGTGCTACGGGATGAGCAGGGTGCGCAGCACCGAGCCCTTCTCGAGGTCGTCGAAGGCGTCGGCCGCCTCGGCGAGAGGGCGCCGGCCCGAGATCAGCGGGTCGAGCTTCAGCTGGCCGTCCATGTAGCGGTCGACCAGCGCCGGGATGTCGATGGAGGGACGGACGGAGCCGTAGTTGGAGCCGAGGATGCGCTGGTCCGCCTCCGCCAGCACGAGCGGCTCGAACGACGCCTTCGCGCCCGTCGGCGGCAGGCCGACGATCACCGCGGCGCCGCCGAGGCCGAGCATCCGGATGGCCTGCTCGGTGGTGGACGTGCGGCCGATGGCGTCGAACGCGTAGTCGACGCCATCCGGGATCAGCTCGAAGAGCTGGTCGACGGCGTCCGCCTGCGAGGCATCGATGCGGTCGGTGGCGCCGAACTGCAGCGCCATCTGGGTCTTGTCCGCGAGCACGTCGATCGCGACGATGCGCTCGGCACCGGCCAGGCGTGCGCCCTGCACCACGTTGAGGCCGACGCCGCCGCAGCCGATCACGGCCACGGTCGACCCCGGCTCGACGGCCGCGGTGTTGAGCACGGCGCCGACGCCCGTCGCGACGGCACAGCCGACGACGGCGATCACGTCCAGCGGCGCGTCGTCGCGCACCTTGACCGCGCCGGAGGCCGGCACGACGACCTCCTCGGCGAACGAGGAGACGCCGAGGTAGTGGTGCACCTGCTCGCCGTCGCGGGAGAGGCGCGAGGTGCCGTCGAAGAGCACACCTTTGGGAGCGACGACGGTCGCGACCTTCTGGCAGCGGGCCTCGTGGCCGGAGCGGCAGTAGCGGCACTCGCCGCACGGCGGCACCCAGCTGAGCACCACGTGGTCACCGACGGCCAGCGACGTGACGCCATCGCCGAGCTCGGTGACGACGCCGGAGCCCTCGTGTCCCATCACCAGCGGAGCCGGCGCATCCCACTCGCCGCGCTTGACGTGCAGGTCGGAGTGGCAGACGCCGGCGGCGGCGATCTTCACGCGCACTTCGCCGTGCCCCGGCGCGGCGAGCTGCACGTCGGTGTACTCGATCGGCGACGACGGTTCGCGGAAGACGACGGCCTTCATGGTGCTCCTCAGGTGTTGCGGTCCTGCGGGTTCGGGACCTCGCTCGATGCTAGGAAGCGCGAGCGGGGGCTGTCATTCGACGGGATTGTGGATGCGGTGCTCGCGGACCGACATTTCGTACACTGTCGGAGTGACCCGCGACATCGCCTCCATCGTCCGCACCCTCGGCGGCGAGCTGGTCGACGGCGCCAGGAACGCGGGGACGCCCGTGGACGAGGTGGTCGGGATCGACGACTTCTCGGTGGTCGGGCATCCCGGCTTCGCGACGCTCGTCGTCGTGCCGGGACGGCGGCTCGCCGAGGTGCTCGCGGACGGCTCCGCGCGGGCGGCGTCGCTGCGGCAGGCGGTGCTGGTGACGCACGCCGGCGGCGCGTCGGCGCGGCGCGCGGTCGAGGCGGCAGGGGCGACGGCCATCCTCGGCGCCGGGTCGTCCGACGACCTGCTGGTGCCGATGCTGACCGCGTTGCTCGCCGTCGACCAGGCGGCCGAGGACCGCGCGGTGACGTCGGCGATGAAGGTGCTCACACTCGCGGCCAGGCGCGGCGGCGCGTCGGGCGTGGTGGCCGAGCTGGCGCACCGCATCGACGGCTGGGCGGTGCTGCTGGACCGGCACGGGCAGGTGATCACGACCGCCGGGGCTGGCGGGCTGCACATCCAGGACGCGATCGCCGTCGCGCTGGGCCGGCCGGTCCGGGTGCGGCACCGCGGCCTGCAGGTGCACGCGGTGGGACCGGGCGAGGACCTCTCCGCGCAGCTCGTGGTGTCCTCCCGCACCGAGGCCTCCAGCCGCGCGCGCGAGCTCGGCTCGCAGGCGGCGGCGCTGCTCGACCTGCTGCTGCGCACCGACGACCCGACGCGCACCGAGCGGCTGGGACGCGCGGTGATGGTGGACGCGCTGCTGGCCGGCGGCGACGCGGCACCGGAGCTGCTGCGCAAGTGGGGCGTCCACGAGACCTCGCTGACCGGCTTCGTGCTCACCGCGCGCTCGGCGTCCGTCGAGGTCGAGCGGCTGGTGACGCACTGGCTGGACGAACTCGGCGCGGCGCACATCCTCACCGCCGACCGCGGAACGGTGACCGGATTCCTGCGCGACGACCACGTGGACGCGATCGCCGCGCGCGTCGACGCCTACGCCTCCGCGATCTTCCTCGGCATCGGCTCGCCCGCGCCGACCGACGCCCTGGGCAGGAGCGCCGCGGAGGCCGGTCAGGCGGTCGAGGCGGCACGCGCAGAGGGCAGGCGCGTTGTGCGCTACCGCACCATCCCGACCGTGCAGTACGTGATCGACCGGCTCGGCGACGGGGACGCGCGCCGGGTGGCGCACCTGCTCGACCCGCTGCGCGACGCCGCGGGCGAGCACGGCGAGCTGACCGAGACGCTGCGGGTGTACCTGGCGGAGAACGGGGCGTGGGGCGTGACCGCGGAGCGGCTGGGCGTGCACCGGCAGACACTCACCGCGCGCATCCACCGTGTCGAGGAGCTGACCGGGCTCTCGATGGCCGATGCCGACGACCGCACCGCCGCCTGGCTCGCGCTGCGCACGCTCGCATTGATGACGCCGAGGAGTGAGTAGATGTCGCTATTGCACGTACATAGGGGCGTCTTCTCACGACTCACCACCCGAAGACCGCGCTACGCGTTGGCGGCGACGACCTCGAGGAGGGCCTCGCCGTAGGCCTCGCGCTTCTTGGCGCCGATGCCGCTGATGCCGTCGAGGTCGGCGAGGCTCGCCGGGCGCGCGGAGGCGACGGCTCGCAGGGTCGCGTCGCCGAACACGATGTAGGCGGGGACGCCCTGCTCGCGGGCCTGTCCGGCGCGCCACGAGCGCAGCGCCTCGAACAGCGGCTGATCGGCCGGCGCGAGGTCGGCGGAGACGGTGCTTCGGGAGGGCCGGGACGCGCGCTCCGGGCGGTCGGGCTCGCGGCGGAGCACCACCGGGCGGTCGCCGGAGAGGACGGCGGCGCTGGCGGGAGTGAGGGTGAGCACGCCGTATTCGCCCTCCGGCTTCAGCAGCTCCTGGGCGATCAGCTGGCGGACGACGCCGCGCCACTGGCTCTCATTGAGATCGTCGCCGATGCCCCACGTGGCGAGGGCGTCGTGCCCGTACTGCTCGACCCGGGCCGTGCGCTTGCCGCGCAGGATGTCGACGAGATGCCCGGCGCCGAAGCGCTGGTTGCGCTCGCGCTTCAGCCGCACGACGGTCGACAGCAGCTTCTGCGCGGGGACCGTGCCGTCCCAGCTCTCGGGCGGGGTCAGGCAGGTGTCGCAGTTGCCGCACGGCTCCGCGCGCTGACCGAAGTAGTTGAGCAGGTTGACGCGGCGGCACTGCACCGTCTCGCACAGCGCGAGCATCGCGTCCAGGTGCTGCGTCATCCGCCGCCGGTGCGCGAGGTCGCCCGGGGAGTCGTCGATCATCCTGCGCTGCTGCACGACGTCCTGCAGGCCGTAGGCGAGCCACGCCGTCGACGGGAGGCCGTCGCGGCCGGCGCGGCCGGTCTCCTGGTAGTAGCCCTCGACCGACTTCGGCAGGTCGACGTGCGCGACGAAGCGAACATCCGGCTTGTCGATGCCCATGCCGAACGCGATCGTCGCCACCACGATCACCCCGTCTTCGCGCAGGAACCGGGACTGGGTCTGCGCGCGCACGCGGGCATCGAGCCCCGCGTGGTACGGCAGCGCCGTCAGCCCGCGCGAGGACAGGAACTCGGCGGTGCGCTCGACCGAGTTGCGGGACAGCGCGTAGACGATGCCGGCCTCGCCCGGGTGCTCGACGGTGATGAAGTCGAGCAGCTGCTTGCGGACCTCCGCCTTGGGGACGATGCGGTACTGGATGTTGGGCCGGTCGAAGTCGGAGACGAAGTGCTCCGCGCCCTCGAGGCGCAGACGCTCGGTGAGCTCCTTGTGCGTGGCCTCGGTGGCGGTCGCCGTCAGCGCGATGCGCGGCACGTCCGGCCAGCGGTCCGCGAGCTCGGAGAGCGCGAGGTAGTCGGGCCGGAAGTCGTGGCCCCACTGCGAGACGCAGTGCGCCTCGTCGATGGCGAACAGCGCGATGCGGCCGCGCTCCAGGAAGCGCTTGGTCGACTCGTTCGAGAGCCGCTCCGGCGCCACGTAGAGGATGTCCAGCTCGCCGGCGAGGTACGCGCGCTCGACCGCGGCGCGCTGGGCCGGGTCCTGCGTCGAGTTGAGGAAGGCGGCGCGCACGCCGACCGCGGTGAGCGCATCCACCTGGTCCTGCATGAGCGCGATCAGCGGCGAGACGACGACGCCCGTTCCCTCGCGCACGAGCGACGGGATCTGGTAGCAGAGCGACTTGCCGCCGCCGGTGGGCATGAGCACGACGGCGTCGCCGCCGGAGACGACACGGTCGATGATGGCGGCCTGCTGCCCGCGGAACGCGTCGTAGCCGAACACGGCGCGCAGCGCCTCGGCCGGGTCGGCGAACCGCGGCGGGGTGGCCCGGATGACGGGGGCGGCAGGAGGCTGCGTCGGCGCCGGCGCGGCGGCCGGGCCCGCGGGGGCACCGGGGACCGCGGTCGCCCAGCCCGCGTCCGCGTACGGGTCGTCCGCATAATCCGGCGGCGGCGGCTCCTCGTCGAGGGGCGGCGCGTCCCGGTCGTCGGGCACCCACGTGTTCCAGCTCATCCCTCGATCGTAACGACCGCGACCGACGCCCGGCTGGGATGCGCGCGACCTGTGGATAGCCCGCAGCTAACGAGGCCGCAACCGCTGACGATAGTCCCCGATATGAAAACCAACTCGCCAGCGTGGGAACCGATCGCCTCGGTGAAGGCGGCGGAGACATGGATCGACGGACTGTCGGGCCCCGGCGACGCGACTCCGGGCGAATTCGATGTCGTCGAGGAGTACCTCCGCGGGCGGATCAGCGCATACGACCGCCGTTTCGATTCGAGCCTGGTCATGGGCAGCATTGTCATCGCTGTCCTGATCGCCATCGCGTCCATCGCGGTCTCCGCGCAGATCGACATCTGGACGATCGGGACGCCGTTTTATGCGACCGCCCTGGCATTCGCGGCGGTCCTCTGGTTACTCGTCTCGGGCGGGCGCGGGTCTGTGCGCGCCGAACGTATTCTGTTCCGCCTCAAGCTTGTCCGCATCGGCAAGCTGCATCGGTCGCGCAGCATTTCGGCGTCGACCACCGCAGCGACCGCTTTCCGCATGGCCACGTCGGGCAGTTCCGAGGACCGACCTGTCCTGGGGACACCAACCGGTTCCGAGCCGCTAGTCGACGCGATCGAGCCACAGGGTCAATAGCCCGCACGGTAGCATCGCCCCATGCGCCCGCCGATCGCGACCGACCCTCCGAGCAGGGACGGCGCCGTCGCAGCGTGCGCTGAGCCCGAGCGGACGCACGACCGTCGGGCCCGGAGCTGATGCCGGCCGCATTGCTCGGCCTGATCAGCGCTCTCGTCTACGGGTCGGCCGACTTCGTCGGCGGCGTCGCGTCCCGGCGGATCGGGCCGGTGCGGACGACGGCGACGGGAGCGGTGAGCGGGCTGGCCCTGCTGCTGCTCGCGCTGCCGTTGGTCGGCGGCGTCTGGTCGCCGTCCGCGCTCGGCTGGGGCGCCCTCTCCGGCGCGGTCGGGACGCTCGCTGTCGGCCTGCTCTACGCGTGCCTGGCGATCGGGCCGATGAGCATCCTCTCGCCGCTCACCGCGCTGGTGTCCGCGGTCGTCCCGCTGATCTGGGGACTGGTGGGCGGCGACCGGTTCGCGATGATCGGCTACGTCGCGCTGGGCCTCGCGCTCGTCGCGGTCGTGCTCGTAGGGTTCGTCCCCGAGCGCGGCGCCGTGCGGCCGAGCGGGCGCGCGCTGCTGATGGCGGTCGCGGCGGGGACGCTCATCGGCGTCTTCCTCATCCTGCTCGACCAGGCCCCGGCGGACTCCGGGCTGGTGCCGCTCGTCGCCAACCGGGCGGTGAACGGCGCGATCATGTGGACGGTGGTCGGCATCCTGGTGCTGCGCGCCCGGCGGCGCGGTGCGGTCGGCCCGGCGTTCACCAGGGCCGGGGCGGCGCTCGCCATCGGCGCCGGCGCGCTGGACGCCTCGGCCAACGTGCTCATCCTGCTCGGGCTGCGCGTCGGCGAGCTGTCGACGATGTCGGTGCTGGTGGCGCTGTACCCGGCCGGGACGATCCTGCTCGCCGCGCTCGTGCTGCGCGAGCGGATCGCGCCGGTGCAGTGGGTGGGGCTGGTGCTCGCGATCACCGCAGCCGGGATGCTCGCCGTGGCGTGACGCTCGCCGCGGCGTGATGCGAGCCCCGGCCGCCCCACGCGTAACCTGTACGGGGGATGACGAAGGGGCGCACCGCATGACGACACCGCACGATCCGGCAGGGGAGCTGGAGAACAGCCGCGAACACCTCGGCGATGTCAGCCAGTCCGTGCAGGACTTCGCCAGCGAGCAGGAGGGCTACCACAAGAGCCTGTCCTCGCGGCAGCTGCAGATGATCGCCATCGGCGGCGCGATCGGAACCGGGCTCTTCCTCGGCGCTGGCGGCCGGCTGGAGCAGGGCGGCCCGCTGCTGGTGCTGGTGTACGCCGTCTGCGGCTTCTTCGCCTTCCTCGTGCTGCGGGCGCTCGGCGAGCTGGTGCTGCACCGGCCGTCCTCCGGGTCGTTCGTGTCGTACGCGCGCGAGTTCTACGGCGAGAAGATGGCGTACGTCGCCGGCTGGATGTACTTCCTCAACTGGGCGATGACGGCGATCGTGGACTCCACCGCCGTTGCGCTCTACGTGAAGTACTGGAGCATCTTCACCGCCGTCCCGCAGTGGCTGCTCGCGCTCATCGCGCTGGTCGTCGTCGTGAGCCTCAACCTGATCTCGGTGAAGGTGTTCGGCGAGATGGAGTTCTGGTTCGCGCTGATCAAGGTCGGCGCGCTCGTCGCCTTCCTGGTGGTCGGCATCGTTGTGCTCGCCGCCGGCTGGCCGACCGACGAGGGACCGACCGGCATCGCGATGCTCGCGGCCAACGGCGGCCTGCTCCCGCACGGCGTCGCGACGATCGGCATGGCCATCGTGCTGGTGCAGGGCGTGGTGTTCGCGTACGCGGGGATCGAGCTTGTCGGTATCGCCGCCGGCGAGACCGAGCACCCCGAGAAGGTGATGCCGCGCGCGATCAACAGCGTGGTGTTCCGCATCGCCGTCTTCTACTGCGGCTCGGTGCTGCTGCTCGCGCTGCTGCTCCCCGCGACCGCGTACAGCGGGGACGAGAGCCCGTTCGTGACCTTCTTCAGCCACCTGGGCGGTCCCGAGCTGAGCGCGATCATCGGGTCGGTGATGAACTTCGTCGTCCTCACCGCCGCGCTCTCCAGCCTGAACGCCGGGATGTACTCGACCGGCCGCATCCTGCACTCGATGGCGCAGACCGGGGCGTCGCCCGCGTTCACCGGCCGGATGAACGCCAGGGGCGTCCCCTACGGCGGCATCCTGCTGACCGCGTGCATCGGCGTGCTCGGCGTCTTCCTCAACCTGATCGTGCCGGCGGAGGCGTTCAACATCGTGCTCAACGTCGCATCGCTCGGCATCATCACGAGCTGGGCGATGATCGTGCTCTGCCAGATGCAGCTGCGGCGCTGGGCGCTGCAGGGCAAGCTGGAGCGGCCGGCGTTCCGGCTGTTCGGGGCGCCGTTCACCGCGTACCTGACGCTGCTGTTCCTGGCGGCGGTGCTGGTGCTGATGGCGTTCGACTACCCGACGGGGACGTGGACGGTCGCGTCGCTGGTGGTCATCATCCCGCTGCTGATCGTCGGCTGGTACGCGCAGCGCTCGCGGATCCTGGAGATCGCGCAGCGGCGGCAGGGCTACACCGGGGCGCATCCCGTGATCGCGGCGCGGCCGGCCCGCGAGCACCGCCGCGACCGGCGCTGACGCGCTGACCCGTTGACGCCCTGACCCGAGGGCGTTTGTAAGGCAAGCCTTACCTCTCCTAGGCTGGTGGCGAGATGACGAACACCAGCACCCGCCTCCTGCTCACCTGCGCCGCCATCGGCGTCGCGGGCGGCATCGTGTTCTCGGTGTCCGCCTACATCTCCGGAACGCTGGCCGCGGCTGCGCCGATGTTCTACGGCGCCGTGATCGGGGTGTACTTCCTGCCCGGCGTCGTCGCCCAGTCGCTGCTGCGACGGGGCGGGGTCGCGCTGATCACGTCGGTGATCGCCGGACTCGTCTCCGTGCCGTTCCAGCCGATCGGGTTCATGGCGGTGATGGCGGCCGGATCCATCGGGCTGCTGCAGGAGATCCCGTTCGCGATCACCCTGTACCGCTACTGGAAGGCGTGGCTGTTCTACCTCGCGGTGACGATCGCGGGCCTCGTCTTCGGCCTCGGCGTCTTCGTCGCGCAGGGCGCGGAGCAGGCGGCGCCGTGGGTGCAGGTGGTGCACATCGGCCTGTTCGTGGTGAGCCCTATCCTGTTCACCTGGATCGGGCGCGTCGTCGCGAAGGGCCTCGACCGCACCGGAGCGGGACGCGGACTGCAGCTGCCGATCGTCCGGCCGCGCCAGAGACGCGACCGCGACGCGCTGCCGATGACGGCCGCCTGAGGCCGCCGGTGACCGGCACGGCCGCGTCCGCGGAGCTGCTGCGTGCGCGCGGCGTTCGCATCCGGCACGACGGGGCGACCGCGTGGACGCCGGACGGCGTCGACCTCGACGTCGCGCCGGGCGAGGTCCTGCTGGTGCTCGGGCCGAGCGGGTGCGGCAAGTCGACCCTCGCGCTCGCGCTGAACGGGCTCATCCCGCACGCGGTGCCCGCGGAGCTCGACGGGACGGTCGTGGTCGCCGGCACGGACACGGCGAGCGCGCGGGTCGCGGAGCTCAGCGAGCACGTCGGGATGGTGTTCCAGGACCCGGACGCGCAGATCGTCACGGGGACCGTGCTCGACGAGGTGTGCTTCGGACCGGAGAACCGGCTGCTGCCCGCGGACGAGGTGCTCCGCCGCGCCGAGGAGGCGCTGCGCGCGGTCGGCCTGTGGGAGCGCAGGGCGGACGATCCGGGGACGCTCTCCGGCGGCGGCAAGCAGCGCCTCGCGATCGCGTGCGCGCTCGCCCTCGACGCGCCGCTGCTCGTGCTCGACGAGCCGACCGCCAACCTCGACCCTGCCGGAGCCGAGGAGCTCTACGCCATCCTCGCCGGGCTCGGCAAGGCGGTCGTGCTGGTGGAGCACAACCTGGACGCGGCGATGTCGATCGTGGACAGCGTCCTGGTGCTCGACGCCGACGGCCGGATGGTCGCGCGGGGACCCGCAGCGGAGGTGCTGCGGGCGCGGGCGGAGGAGCTGCTGGAGCTGGGCGTGTGGCTGCCGACCGCGACGCTGGCGGGGCTGCGGCTGCGCGCAGCAGGCCTGGCGATCGGGCGGCTGCCGCTGACGCCGGAGGAGCTGACGGCGGCGGTGGCGGGGGTGGATGCGGGAGGCGCGACCACGATCTACACCGCCCCTGGCGGACCGAGCCCCGCACCTCACCCGGCGAGCGCGCCCGCGCCGGCGCAGGCGCAGGCGGTCGCCGTCCGTGCCCTCACCCTGCGGCGGGGCCGGCGCGAGGTGCTGCGCGACGTTTCCCTCACCATTGCGCGCGGCGACTTCCTGGCGGTCGTCGGGCCGAACGGTGCAGGCAAGACCTCGCTGGTGCAGGCGATCGCCGGGCTGCTGCGCGTGCCGCGCGGGACGGTGACCGCCGATCCGGTCGGCTTCGTCTTCCAGAATCCGGAGCACCAGTTCGTCCGGCACAGCGTCGCCGACGAGCTCGCGTTCGGGCTGCGCGGACGGCCGGAGGCCGAGGTGACGGCCCGCGTGGACGCCATGCTCGCGACGCTCGGCCTGACCGGGCTGCGGGACGCGCATCCCTTCCTGCTCTCCGGCGGGCAGAAGCGCCGGCTGTCGGTCGGCACCGCCCTCATCGCCGGGGCGCCGCTGCTGGTGCTCGACGAGCCGACGTTCGGGCAGGACCGCGCCAGGGCGGCCGAGCTGCTCGGGATGCTCGCCCGGCTGAACGCCGACGGCACGACCGTCGTGATCGTGACCCACGACCTCGGGCTCGCCGCCGAGTACGCGAGCCACGTCGCGATCGTCGCCGACGGGCGGCTCGCCGCTCACGGGCGCACGGCCGACATCCTCTCCGACGGCGACCTCCTCGCAGCGAACGGCCTGCGCCCTCCTGCGCTCGCCACCGCGCTGTCCGCGCCGGAGGTCCCCGCTCCGCTGCGCGGCATCACCCGCCTGCGCGACCTTCCCGGCGGTGCGGCGTGACGTTCCTCTCCTCCGACCCGTACGGCACCGGCGCTGCCCCGCGCGGCCGGTTCCTGCACCACCTGAACCCGCTCGCGAAGGTGGCGGCCATCCTGCCCGCGTGGATCGGCCTGCTGTTCACCAGGGACGTGCTGACGCCGCTGATCGCGATCGTCGCGGCGGTGCTCCTGCTGCTGGTCGGGGCGCGGCTGCGCGCGTCCGTCGTCGTGGCGCTGCTGGTCGGCATCCCGGCCGTCGTGCTCGTGATGGCGCTGAGCTTCGGGTTCTGGACGGACCCGTCTCGCGTCGCCGACACCACGCCGCTGTTCACGGTCGGCGCGTACACCTACACCGCCGGGGCGTTCGCGGTGGGGCTGGCGACCTCCCTGCGGCTGACGGCGCTGGTGACGCTCGCGCTGGTCGGCGGGCTGACGACGACGGGGCCCGACCTCGCGCGGGCGCTGGTGGCGCAGCTGCGGGTGCCGTACCGGATCGGCTACACCGCGATCGCGGCGTACCGGTTCCTGCCGCGGTTCCGCAGCGAGCTGGCCGTGATCCGGCAGGCGCAGCGGGTGCGCGGGGTCGGCCGGTTGCGGGGACCGCTGGAGGCGGTGGTGCCGCTGCTGGCGTCGAGCATCCGGCACGCCGACCGGATGGCGCTCGCGATGGAGTCGCGAGCGTTCGGCGCGCATCCCACGCGCACCGAGCGCACCCCGTCGCGCTGGCGCCCCCGCGACACCGCCTTCACCCTGGCCCTCTGGCTCCTCACCCTCCCCCTCTTCCTCCGCTGACCCACCGTCTCCCCACCGCCGAGTAAGCAGATTCTCTGCGTACTCGGCCGTTTCGGGGCCAGTTTCTGCGTACTCGGGGGCTGGGGTATGGATAAGGGGTTAGTCGGCGGGGCGGGCGACGAGCGCGGCCTGCTCGAGGGCAGGGAGGGCGGCGCGCAGCGCCTCCACCTGGTCGGCGTCCAGCTCGTCGAGGATCGCCGCGACCGCGCGGGCGCGGTCCGAGCGGGCGGCGAGCAGCAGCTCGATGCCCTCGTCCGTCCCGGAGACGAAGAACGAGCGGCGGTCGTCCGGGTCCGGCGTGCGCTGCACGAGGCCCCTGGCCTCCAGGTCGGAGACGACGCGGGTGATGGTCGGGGCCGCGACGACCTCGATGGCGGCGATCTCGCTCGGGCGCAGCGGTCCGCGGCGCACGATCGTGGAGAGGGCGGACAGCTGGCCGTGGGAAAGTCCTCCCGTCGCCGAGCGGATCCGGCGGTTGAGCCGTCCGACCGCCAGGGCCAGGCGACCGGGGACGTCGTTGTCGCCGGTCGTCGGCCGTCCCGTCAGTCCCGAATCCTCACGCGCGTCCCGCACCGACTTCCTCGCCCTCCGCCTGGGCCGGTCGCTCGGACGCGACGGCCTCCTCATGAACATACTTGCCTCCGCCGAGGAACGACGCCACAGCGCCGATGATGCTCATGACCGCGGCCGCGATGAAGACCACCACGAGGCCGTCGTGGAACGGGCCGGAGATCAGCTGCGGGAAGAACTCCTTGCCGGTCAGGATGGCGCCGTCCACGTGCGGGGCCTGCAGGATCCCGGTCGGGCCGAGCAGGCTCTGGATGGGGTTGTAGCCAAGGAAGGCGGCGAACAGGCTGCCCACCGGCGGGGTGTTCCCGATCTGCGCGGCGATGTTGTGCGGGACGCCGTGCGAGGTGAGCCCGGAGGTCAGCGCGGTCGGCAGCGCCACCGAGAGGCCTGCGATCATCAGCGAGAAGAAGATGCCGATGGACAGCGAGCTTCCGGCGTTCAGGGCGACGCCCGCCATGCCGGAGGCGGCGCCGCGCTCGTTCGGCGGCACGCTGTTCATGATGGCGGTGCGGTTCGGCGACGAGAACAGGCCGGACCCGATCCCGTTGAGGCCGGTGAGCAGGGCGAACTGCCAGTACTCGAAGTTCACCGGGATGAGCAGCAGGCCGATGAAGGTCGCGGCCACCAGCACGAGGCCGACGGTCGCGAAGCCGCGCGAGCCGAACCGGTCGGACAGCGCGCCGGAGATCGGGCCGGCGACGAGGAAGCCGATCGTGATCGGCAGCATGTAGATGCCCGCCCAGAGCGGCGTCGACTCGTAGCTGTAGCCGTGCAGCGGCAGCCAGATCCCCTGCAGCCAGATGATCAGCATGAACTGCAGACCGCCGCGGCCGATCGCGGCGAGGAAGCCGGCGAAGATGCCGGAGGAGAAGGCGCGGATGCGGAACAGCCGCATGTCGAACATCGGCGCGGGAACCTTCAGCTCGACGACCACGAACGCGGCGAGCAGCACGAGACCGCCCACGATCGAGCCAATCACCCACGGGTTGCCCCAGCCCTGCGAGGAGTCTCCGTACGGCTGGATGCCGTAGGTGATGCCGGTGAGCAGCGCGATCAGGCCGATGCCGAAGGTGGCGTTGCCCAGCCAGTCGATGCGGCCCGGGTTCTTCTGGCCCACCTCGTGCAGCGACTTGAACGACCAGATCGTGCCGATCACGCCGAACGGGACGGACACGAAGAACACCGCGCGCCAGTCGATCTCGGCGAGAACGCCGCCGAGGATGAGGCCGATGAAGGAGCCCGCGATCGCCGCGACCTGGTTGAGTCCGAGCGCGAAGCCGCGCTTGTTGGCCGGGAAGGCGTCGGTGAGGATGGCGGTCGAGTTCGCGAACAGCATCGCGCCGCCGACGCCCTGCACGAACCGCCACGCGATCAGCCACATCGCGCCAGGTCCCCCGCTGAACGGGTCGAGGCAGAGCGCGATGGCGGCGACGGTGAAGATCACGAAGCCGAGGTTGTAGATCCGGACGCGGCCGTACTGGTCGCCCATCCTGCCGAACATCACGACGAGAACGGCGGTGACGAGCATGTAGCCCATCAGCATCCACAGCAGGTACGAGACGTTGCCGGGCTCGAGGGGGTTCAGCTTGATGCCGGTGAAGATGGCGGGCAGCGAGATGATGACGATCGACGAGTTGATCGTCGCCATGAGCATGCCGAGCGTGGTGTTCGAGAGCGCCACCCAGCGGTAGTGCGGGTGGTCCTTGGTGAAGATGCCGGTACGGGGCAAGGGGAAGCGTCCTTCGTCGTGCGTTTCGTGGCGGGGTCGGAGAGGTCCGGGTGCTTTATATGCGTTAACTATATATCCGTCGCGCGAGGCCCAGCGCCTGGTACGACGCTGACGGCGGCGTTCTCGCGCCGTTCGCCGCCTTCTCCAAGGTCTCAACGCTGACGAAAAGCGCTCGCGAAGAATAGACCGCGCGATTAGGTTCAACTCTTCTGACAACGCCCTCAGACGCGGGCAGAAGGCCCGTCAGTCAACTGCTGGTGTCAATTCGACGCAAAATCTCGACTAAGTCGAGAGCTGTCAGACGCCACCCAAACCCCGGTCACCCCACCGGGATGCCGGCCTTCTCGGCCTCTAGGGATGCGCGGAGGTCGGAGAGCCCCGTCGAGGCCACCGCGAGCCGGCGGCCGACCAGGGGCACGAGCGCCGCGAGCCTCTCCCGGAACGTCCTCTCAGCCTCGTCGAGCAGTCGTCGACCAGCCTCCGTGAGGCTGACCAGATAGGACCTTCCGTCCGAGGGATTCGGATGGCGACGTGCCCAGCCGCGATCCACCAGGCGGTCGACCCCCTTGCTGATGGCGCCGACGCCGGCCGCGAAATTCGCCGCCATGTCGATCACCCGCGCGCCGGGATTGAGGGCGAGATAGCGAAGCATCTCGAACTGCGACGCGGCGATGCCGTGCTCTGCGCGGAGTGCCTCGTTGACCGCGTTGTACAACCGCGTCTCGCATCGCACGAGGTCGTCGAAGAAGGCCACGAGATCGTCGCTCGCGAATGTGGATGCCATGGCATATAGTCTACGAAGTACATGCCTGGGCATATACCCAGCGGGAGGAGAGACCGTGACCACGGAACAGAGGGAAACGCTGGCCGAGCAGCTGCGGACCGGCCGGGCGCCGGAGGCGCCGGCCACGAACGTCGATGAGCTTCGCGCAGGCTTCGCGGCGTTGATGAGCACCTTCCCGGTGCCCTCCGGCATCCGCACGATCAGCACTGATCTCGGCGGCCGGCCCGCGGTGCTGGTGGAGCCGGTGGCGGATCCGCGGCCCGGCATCCTGCTCTACTTCCATGGCGGGTCCTTCGCGCTCGGCTCACCCGAGACGGCGATGGGAACGACCGCTCAGCTCGTCCTGCGCACGGGGATCCCAGCGATCTCGCTGGACTACCGCCTGGCGCCCGAGCATCCGTTTCCGGCCGCCATCGAAGACGGGGTGGCCGCCTACCGCGCACTGCTGAGGTCAGGGACGCCGTCGAGCGCTATCGCGTTCGCCGGAGACTCCGCGGGCGGGGGCCTTTCCGTCACGTCGAGCATCGCCGCCCGGGACGCGGGCCTCCCGGTGCCGGCGGCGATCGTCGCGTTCTCGCCGGGGCTGGATCACACCCGCTCGGGAAGGAGCATGTCCACCAAAGACGGAGTGGACCCGTTCTTCACCCCCGAGGGGATGCGGCGCACCGGAGAGCTGTACCTCGCGGGACAGGACGCGGCGCAGCCGCTCCTGGCGCCGGCGGTCCACGCCGACCTTCGCGGGCTGCCGCCGATGCTGCTCCAGGTGGGAACGAACGAGCTTCTCCTGGACGACTCGGTACGGCTGGCCGACCGCGCTCGCGACGCCGGCGTCGACGTGATTCTCGACGTCACCGCCGGCGTGCCCCACGTGTTCCAGGCCTACGTCGGCATCCTGGACGAAGCGGAGGAAGCGCTGGACCGCGCCGCTCTGTTCCTCAGGCAACGCATCCGTCCTGTCGCCCCCGACGCGAGCCACTAGCCCGCGTCTGCGACTGAACTCTGCCTGCGGGGCGAGCCCCTACGCCACGACCGGCGCGTGACGCGCGCCGAACAGGCGCAGCGCGAGGAGGTTCCACAGCCCGGCGAACAGCAGCGCGCCCGCGACGCCGTTGAGGATGCCGCCCACAACGTCGGTTGCGTAGTGCACGCCGACGTAGAGCCGCGACCAGCAGACCGCGAGCACGAACAGCGCGCCGACGATCCCGACGATGGTGCGCGAGAGGGTGCCGTGGCACACCATGAGGAGCGCCGTCACCAGGGCGGCCGCGAAGACGACGTGGCCGCTCGGGTAGCTGAGGGTCGCCGGGCTGATGTGCAGGGGATGCGTCAGGTCGCCGGTGGTCGGGCGCGGCTGGGCGACGACGTACTTCACGACCAGGGTGGTCAGCCAGCCGAAGCCCGTGACCGCGCAGACAGCGATCGAGAGCCGCCAGCCGCGGAGGAAGACCAGCACGACGAAGACCACGGCGAGGACGACGACGACCACGACGGGATGGTCGAGCTTGTCGAGCACGATCGCGACCGCATCCAAGGCGCCGGAGTGCACGCGGTTCACGGCGGCGTCGAGCGAGCCGAAGCGGAGCGCGACGACCGCCTTGGCGGCGAACCCCAGAGCGAAGGTGATGACGAAGAGGACGATCGTCCAGATCACCCAGTGCCGGGGGATGCGGAGCAGGGCTGAGGTCACGGGTCGGTCCTTCCGGGTCGGGAGAGGACCAGTCAACCGCGTTCCCGCTGAGCAGGCTCTAAGAATCGCGCCCCGCGACTAGCGCACGATGGTGATCCCGCGCGCCGGGAACGACGCCGGCAGCTCGGCCAGCAGGCTGTAGTGGGTGCCGTCCTCGACGGCGGCGCCGCGCAGCCAGGCCCTGCTGTAGCCGGGAGAGCTGGCGTAGTCGACGACGATGAGGTCGTGCGGCTCCGACCCGCCCGCGATGGTCACCACCCGCCGGGTGCCGGAGCCCGCCGGGCCGTCGAGCACGGCGCGGTAGCGGCCGTGGACGCCGTCGGCGGGCGAGGCCGCGTCGAGTTCGGCGGAGGTGATGCGGAGCACGGTGGGGACGGCGATGTCGGTCATGGCTACTCCTTGCGGTGGATGGATGGAACGGGATGTGGGCGGGGAGCCGTCATCGGTGTAGGGGGACGGCTCCCCGCCCGGCTCCGGCGGCGCGTGGACGCGCGCCGTGCACTCCGGAGCGGTCTGTCACCAGCGGCGTTCGACCTCCTCGACGTGCCCGAACACGCCGGAGAAGGCGATCTCCTCGCCGGGGAGACGGATGCGGCCCTCGTAGTGGCCGAAGCAGCTGTCCGCGCGGCTCATCACGATCCAGCGGTCGAACAGGTGCCGGGAGTGGTGCTCCGGACGGAACGTGACCTGCACGTCAGGGCCGGTGATCGTCCACGGCGCCGTCCAGTTCTGCGGGTCGTAGCGCCAGTCCAGGTGGTTCTCGATCTTGTGCAGGCGCCCGTCCAGCCGCACCCAGTTCTCGGAGGAGGGCGTGCCGTCCGTCCACTTGCCGCCGAGCTGCAGCCCGAGCGCGCGGCCGTCGCTCGTGCGTCCCACGCCGGCGCCCCAGTTCCAGAACGTGAAGTACGGCCAGCGTCCGCGGCCCCTGTCGTGCACGGCCGTCGCCGTGTCCGGTTCGATGCGGTGGGTCACCCCGTCGACGACGGCGACGCCCTCGGCCGCGAGGCTGTTGTCTTTCTTCGTGTATTGGAAGGCTCGATCGCTCCACGGCACCACGACACCCATCGATTCGTGGTCGGGGGCGGCAAGCACGCGGATGTCCGCCTGGATGCGCGGCGACTCCGCGTGGATGCGCGTCCCGGTCCCCTCCGGGGTGAACCGCACCAGCACATCCTTGCGCCGCGCCTCCATCGGAGCGGTGTTGTGCTCGTCGCGCATCCCGCCGGGGCCGGGCAGCCAGGTGTTGCCGCCCTGGCGGATCTCGGCGTAGCGCTCGCGGTCGGCGAAGGTCGCCGAGACGTTCGCCCGGTAGTCGTGGTGCGAGATGTTGAAGGTGAGGATGGACGCGGGCGTCGTGATCGCCCAGTACTCGAAGCGCTTGTTGCGGCCCCAGCCGGGCAGGCCGGTTCGGTGCAGCGCGCGCCGCGTCCAGCCGACGGCGTCCGGGTTGAGGGCGCCGTCCGGACGGCACAGGTCGACGGGGCGGACGATCTCGCGCTCGGCGATCCTCTCGCCTCCTGGTGCGACGGCGCGCAGGGGTAGTCTCACGGGAACCTCTCTCTCGTGGGTGCGGTGGTGTGCGCTGACGCGCGGAATGAGTGGGGGTCAGCCCTTGGTCGCGCCGTCCGCGAGCCCGCGGATCAGCCACTTCTGGACGAACAGCGCGAGCACGACCACGGGAATGACGGTCAGCATCCCGGCCGCGGCGAGCGCGCCCCAATTCGCGCCGTGCTCGGTGTCGCCGACCATCCCGGCGATCGCCACCGGCACGGTCGTCGCCTTGCGGTTGGTGAGGACGAGCGCGAACAGCAGCTCCTCCCAGGCCAGGATGATGCTGAAGATGAACGTCGAGATCAGCCCGGGCGCCGAGATCGGCACGATGATGCGGAAGAACGCGCCCATCCGCGAGCAGCCGTCAAGCATCGCCGACTCCTCCAGCTCCTTCGGCAGCGCGAGGAAGAAACCGCGCATCAGCCACATCACGTACGGGATGACGAACGAGCAGTAGGCGAGGATCAGCGTGATGTGGGTGTCGGTGATCCCCAGCGTCCTGGCCACCAGGAACATCGGGACGGCGAGCGCGATCGGCGGGACCCCGCGGGAGGCGAGGATGAGTACGCCGATGGTCGCGGCGCCGCGGATCCGCAGCCGCGCGAGCGCGTAGCCCGCCATCGCCCCGGCGACCAGCGACACCAGTCCCGCGCCGAGCGCGACGATGACCGTGTTCACCATCTTCGGCCCGAGGCCCTGGTTCACCCAGGCGTCGATGTACTGGCTGATCGTCGGGTCGAAGAAGATGGTCGGCGGCACCGTGAAGATGTCGCGCTGAAGCTTGAACGACGTGATCAGCATCCACACCAGCGGCAGCATGAACAGGATGCAGACGATCACGCCCGCCCAGACCCTGGCGCGGTGCCCGCTGCGGCGGCGGCGCTGCGCCGGGCGCTCTGCGGGACGCTGCTGCGGCGCCCGCGCGGGTGCCCGGCGTTCTGCGGTGGCGGTCATACCCGGTCCTCCAGCTTCTTGCTCCCCCACAGGAACACCAGCGTGAGCACCGTGGTCAGCACGAGGACGATCACCGCCATGGCGGAGGACTCGCTGAACCGGAGCAGCTGGAACGCCTGCTGGTAGATGTACAGGTTGACCACGTCCGTCGCCTGGCCCGGGCCGCCGTTCGTGGTGGTCAGAATGATGTCGAACATCTTCACGGCGCCGAGCCAGCGCACGATGAAGGTCGCGGCGATGATCGGGGCGAGCATCGGCAGGCTGATCCGCCAGAGCGTCTGCCACCAGTTCGCGCCGTCCACCTGCGCCGCCTCGAAGACGTCCTTCGGCAGGGCGAGCAGCGCGGCGGAGGCGATCAGCACGACGAACGGCACCGACCGCCAGGTGTCGATGATGACGACGCTGATCATGGACATGGTCGCGTCGCCGAACCAGTTGACCGGCGGCAGGCCGACGAGCGAGGTCGCCCAGCCGACCACGCCCCAGAGCGGGTCGAGCAGCATCTTCCAGATGCCGCCAGAGACGACCGGCGCGACGACCATCGGGATGAGGAAGAGGGCGCGGACGACGCCGCGCCCCCTCCACTCGGCGTTGAGCAGGAAGGCGATCGCGAACCCGAGCACGATCTGCAGCGGCAGCGCGAGCACCAGGTACACGCCCGTGACCACGAGCGAGTTCTGGAACCTCTCGCTCCCGAGCGCCTTCGTGTAGTTCTCCAGCCCGACGAACGCGGACGGCGAGAAGGTGCTCAGGTCGAACGACGAGAAGCTGATCTGCAGGGTGTACAGCAGCGGGTAGGCCAGCACCGCCACCAGCAGCACGGTCGCGGGGATCATGAACGACCAGCGGCCGAGCACATCCCGCATCCGCGACGCCCGCCGGGACGGCGCCGTCTTCCGCTTCGAGAGCGCGATCGTCATCCCTCTACTCCGCCAGCAGGTCGTCGATCTGGGTCTCGGCCTTCTTCAGCGCCTGCGCACTGGAGATCTGGCCGAGGACCGCCGCACTCGTCTGGTCGGCGAGCACCTGCTGGATGGCGTTGGACTGCGGCGAGCGCGGCCGCCACATCTCGCCCTTCGCGGCCACGTCGTACGCGCTCTGCAGGGTCGAGAAGACGGGCGCGAGCCAGGGCTGGCCCGGGGTGGACGCGAGCGTGGACTTGCGGGCGGGGAACGAGCCGAAGGTGTCGGTGCACCACTTCTCGCCGTCCTTCGAGCTCATCCACTGCAGGAAGGTCCAGGCCGCCTCGGGGTGCTTGGAGTTCTTGAAGACGGCTCCGCTCCAGATGCCGCGGTGCGTGCTGGCGCTCTTCGAGCCGACGGGCATGGTCTGGATGCCGACCTGCTCCGGCGTGAGCTTCGTGACGGCGGGGTCGACGGCGGCCGACTTGTAGGCGCTGCCCCAGGTGAAGATCGTGGCGATCTTGCCCTGGCGGAAGGCGTCGAGCGGCTCCGTGTAGTTGTATGCCTGCGCTCCGGGCGGGGCGTACTTCAGCAGGTCGACCTGGGTCTGCAGCGCCGCGGCGCCGGCCTTCGTGTCGAACGCGGGCTTCATATCGTCCGTGAACAGCTTCCCGCCGTTCGAGTTGAGCACCGCCTGCCAAAACGGCGGCGAGAGCACGCCCTTCTGCCAGGTGAGGCCGACCGCCCAGGAGTCGGTCTTGCCGTCGCCGTTCGTGTCCTGCACGAGCTTCGGCGCCTCCTGGAGGTACTGGTCCCAGGTGAGCACCGGGGTCGGCGCGTCGAGACCGGCCTTGGCGTAGAGGTCCTTGTTGTAGAACATGAGCAGCATGTTCGAGCGCAGCGGGACGCCGTACTGGCCGCCGTTCCACTCGCTCGCGGCGAGCGGCGCCGAGTTGAAGTCGGACCAGTCGTAGTCCTTCGCGGTCCACGAGCCCGCGTCCTTCTTGAGGTCGAGCAGCACGCCCGCCTGCGCCATCTGCGGCGTCCACGGGTCGTCGAGCGTGATCAGGTCGTACTGCGGGTCGGTGTCCGTGCCGTTGAGCATGCCCTTGGCGAGCAGGTCGTCGTAGGGCGTCGAGTCGATCGTGACGTCGATGTACGGGTACTTCTTGTTGAACTCGGGGACGAGCTGCTCCTGCCACTGCTGAGCGAACGCGTCGTTGGACATCATCGTGATTTTCACGTGCTTCTCGGCAGTGCCGAGGCCGCCGCCGTCGGAGGCGGTGCCTCCGTCGTCTCCGCTGCACGCGGTGAGGGCGGCTGCGGTCGCCGTGAGCGCTGCGGCGATGCCGAGCAGCCGGCGCACCCGGGGGGTTCGGGTCATGGGTTCATCTCCTCGTCGTTGTGGAAGATCCGCGACCGGGACCGTTCAGCGGGGATGCGTCACGCGATCGCAGATGCCACTCAATCAGCTCCTGCAAAATATTGCAACGTGGAAACATCACAATATTGCAACGTGGAAACAGCGTGTCCCGCTTGCCCGCGCATCCCCGCCGTTACGATGACCGGGTGACGACAGAGACTCCGCCGCCGGGGCGCCGACCGAACGGGCCGCCGACCCTCAAGGACGTTGCGGCCGTCGCCGGGGTGTCCTACCGCACCGTCTCCAACGTGGTGAACGGGCACCGCTACATCAGCCAGGCGACGCGCGACAAGGTGGAGGCGGCGATCGCCGAGCTCGACTACCGGCCGCAGCTGGCGGCGCGGCAGCTGCGAAGCGGACGCAGCAATCTGCTGACGCTGTCCGTGCCGTTCGTGTCGCACCCGTACTTCGCGCAGCTCGCGCACGCGGTGGTGGGACAGGCGGAGACGTTCGGCTACGACGTCGTCATCGACGAGACCCGCGGCATCCTGGAGCGCGAGCTGCGGGTGGCGGGCGGCTTCCGCGCCATCCTCACCGACGGCATCCTGTTCAGCCCGCTGACGATCGACCTGGAGCGCTTCGAGGCCGAGCGCGGACCGACGCCGCTCGTGCTGCTCGGCGAGCGGTTCCGCAGCGACCGCATCGACTCGGTGGTCGTCGACAACGTCGGCTCGACCAGTGAGGTCACCCGGACGATGCTCGACGACGGCCGCACGCGGCTGGCGTTCCTCGGCGACGTGGAACGCGGCACGGTCGGTGCGGCGCCCGCGGACCTCCGCCTCGCCGGCTTCATGCGCGCTCTCGACGGCGCCGGCCTCTCGCCCGTCCGCGTCATCCCGGTCTCGCAGTGGGACCAGGTGAACCCGGAGGGCGACTACTCCCGCCAGGAGGGCTACGACCGCACCAGCGAGCTCATCGCCTCCGGTGTCCCGATCGATGGCCTGGTCTGCGCGAACGACCTGCTCGCGATCGGTGCGCTGCGCGCGTTCCGCGAGCACGGCGTCCGGGTGCCCGAGGATGTCGCGGTCGTCGGCTGGGACAACACGGCGGAGGCGGCGTTCTCGGCCCCCAGCCTGACCACCGTCGCCCCCGACATGGACGAGCTGGCGCGCCTCGCGATCACCGCCATGCTCCGCCGCCTGGACGAGCCGGACAGCCCACCGCAGACCATCCCCGCCCCGTACTCCGTGGTCCGCCGCGACTCCACAGCCGCCGCTCACCCACCGAGGGGCGAGTCGGTGCGCTCGACACGCCGATCCGGCTGAGAAGAACGCGCCCCTCGCGAGGCCAGCTCGGCGCGGAGGGCGTCCAGGGTGGCGCGGACGCGGGAGGGGGTGAGCTTCGCGACGGCGCGGTCGGCGGTGAGGAGGCCGTTGAGCTCGTCCTCGACGTCGGCCAGCTGGGTGTAGACGATGGCCGAGAGGCCGGCGCGGACCGCCGGCAGCACCTCGTCGCGGTGCAGGCGCTCGAAGGCCTCGGCGAGCGCTTCCGGCGTGCGCAGCCGACGATAGCCGAACTCGCGGTCGCTGTGGCCGTGGCCGGGGACGCGGTGGCTGTAGCCGCCGTACTCGGAGACGACGACGGCGCGGCCGTCCCTCCCCCACGACCGTCGCGGCCGGATGCGGCGGAAGTAGACGTGCAGGCTGCGCAGGTCGCCTCCGCCCTGGTCGTGCCAGCCGCTGGCGTGGTCGACGATGCGGTCCGGGTCGAGCGCGCGGATGCGGTCGACGGCGTCCAGCGCGTCGAACTGCCCCCAGCCCTCGTTGAACGGCACCCAGCAGACCACGGCGGGCGACGCCGCGAGCAGGGTCACCGTGCGCTCCAGCTCCTCCTGGAACTCGCGCCGCCCCTCGGCGTCCTGCCGTCCGAACGCGCGGTGCCTCCGGTCGGACAGCCGCAGCGGCGTGAGCACCGGCGCCGTGATCACCAGCGGGTTGTAGCGGCGGCCGCCGTTGACGAGGTCCTGCCAGACCAGCATCCCGAGCCGGTCGCAGTGGTGGTACCAGCGCAGCGCTTCGACCTTGATGTGCTTGCGCAGCATGGTGAAGCCGTGCTCCTTCATGGCGAGGATGTCGCGTACGAACGCCTCGTCGGACGGCGGCGTGTACAGGCCGTCCGGCCAGTAGCCCTGGTCGAGGACGCCCGCGTGGAGGTACGGCTCGCCGTTCAGGGTCAGCCGCGGGATGCCGGTGGCGTCCGGCGCCACCGAGACCGTGCGCATCCCGGCGTAGCTGCGCACCCGGTCCGCGCCCGCGGTGACGGCGACGTCGTACAGGAACGGGTCCTCCGGACTCCACAGCCGCGGCTCGGGGACGGGCAGCCGCAGCGGTTCGCCCGCCCGCCCGTCCGCGCTGGCCACCACGGCGCCCTCGGCGGCGACCTCGACCGACACCGGGACGTCCGCGGTGGCGGTGACCAGAACCTCCAGCATCCCGTCGGCGAGGAGCGTGCGGTAGTCGATCCGCTCCACGCGGACAGCGGGCACCGCCTCCAGCCAGACCGTCTGCCAGATGCCGGACTGCGGCGTGTACCAGATCCCGCCCGGCCGCAGCGACTGCTTGCCGCGCGAGCGGAACCCGGCATCGCTCTCGTCGCGCACCGCGACGGTCAGCTCGTGCGCCCCCGGCCCCGCGAACGCGTCCGTCACGTCGAGCGCGAACGGCCAGTAGCCGCCCCGGTTCGAGCCGACCAGCCGGCCGTCCACGCGCACCTCGCAGTCCTGGTCGACGGCGCCGAAGTGCAGCAGGAGGCGGTCGCCCTCGCGCACGAAGCCGTCGGGCAGCGCGACGCCGCGCCGGTACCAGAGCGTCTGCCCGGGCAGCAGCCGCCTGCCCACCCCCGAGAGCGCCGCCTCGGGCGAGTACGGCACGAGGATGCCGCCGTCCCACCGCGCCGGCGCGCGGCCGTCCGTGATCGCGTACGTCCACGGCCCGTTCAGGCACAGGTAGCTGTCACGCACCAGCTGCGGGCGCGGGTACTCGGGCAGCGGGATGGTGGTCACGGTGTCGGCCACGGCGGTCCTCTCGACGACGGGACATGTTGCAACGTTGAAACAAGCCAAGAGTACACAGCGGGACGGCGATCTTTGCGCGCCGGGACGCGGCGGCGCTAGAGTCATGCCTCGTGACGTCATTTCAACGTGGAAATGCAACCAGAGCACAACCCGGGACCGGCACCCGCCTCCCCCAGCTCGGCGCGCGGACGTGGACCGCCGTCGTGATCGTCGGCTTCGCCGGCCAGCTCGCCTGGACCGTCGAGAACATGTACCTCAACGTGTTCGTCTACGACACCCTGAGCACCGACCCCGCGGTGATCGCCACGATGGTCGCGCTGAGCGCCATCGCGGCGACGATCGCGACGCTCGTCGCCGGCGCCTGGTCCGACCGGACCGGCCGCCGCCGCGCTCTGATCGCCGGCGGCTACATCGCGTGGGGCATCAGCACGGCCGCGTTCGGCTTCGTCGGCGCGCCCGGCGCCGGCGCGGAGGCCGGGCCGCCCCCTGCCGCCGCCGCCGCGATCGGCGGGGTGATCGCCATCATCCTGCTCGACTGCCTGATGAGCGCGATCGGCTCCTCGGCGAACGACGCCGCGTTCATGGCCTGGGTCACCGACTCCACGACACCGGCGAACCGCGGCCGGGTGGACGGCGCGCTCGCGGTCATGCCGCTGCTCGGGATGCTCGTCGTCTTCGGCGCGCTCGACGGCCTGACCCGCGCCGGCGACTGGCGGCTGTTCTTCGGGATCGTCGGGATCGTGACGACCCTGACCGGCGTGCTCTCCTGGTTCCTCGTCCGCGACCGCGGCATCCGCACGTCGACGGCGGAGGGACTGCTGGCGGCGACGGTGCGGGGCCTGCGCCCGTCCGTCGTGCGCAGCCAGCCCGTGCTCTACCTGACGCTCGCCATCTGGGCGGTGGTCGGCATCAGCTCCCAGGTGTTCCTGCCCTACGTGATCATCTACCTGGAGCGGACGCTGCGCATCGAGTCGTACGCGCTGCTGCTCGGCGTCGTGCTGCTCCTCGCGTCGGGCCTCAGCGTGCTCGCCGGTCGCCTGATGGACCGCATCGGCAAGCCGCGGATGCTCGCGATCGCGGTCCCGGTGTTCGCCGCCGGCCTACTCGGGATGAGCGTGGTCCGCGAGTTCCTGCCGGTCACGATCGCCGCGACCGTAATGATGACAGGCATGATGACCTCGATCGCCGCCGTCTCCGCGCTCTCCCGCGACGCGACACCGGCCGGCCGCGCGGGCGGAGTCCAGGGGCTGCGGATGCTGCTGGCGGTGATGGTCCCGATGGTCGTCGGGCCGTTCATCGGCGCCGCGGTGATCGCAGGCAACCCGGAGCACTACGTCGACCTCGGCCAGACGCTGCCGGTGCCCGGCCCGGGGATCTTCCTCGCCGCCGCCCTGGTGCTGGTGCTGGTCGCGCCGTTCGCCTGGCTGCGAGCGCGGGCCGCCCGCACGGCCGACGCGGGCGGCGGGCGGGAGGCGCGCCGATGACCGAACGCGAGATCACCACCCCGGTCCCGCTCTGCCTCCCCGGCGGCCGGCTGAACCGTGCGGCGGTCGGCTGGAGCCGCGTCCCGCTGCACGACACCTCCGGCATCGGCGGCCGGCACGGCTGGGGGCGCAACAAGCGCTGGGAGTACTGGGCGGTCACCTCGCCCACCCATCTGATCGCGCTCACGGTCTCGTCGCTCGACTACTCGGGCGTGCACTCGCTCCTGGTGCACGACCGCGGCACCGGCGAGACGATCGAGCACGGGACGGTCGCGCCGCCCTGGGCGCGTCCCGAGCTGCCCGCGTCGCTCGAGTTCGGGCGTGCGCACGCGGTCGCCCGCGGGCTGGAGCTCACGATCGAGGAGACCGCCGAGGGGACGCGGCTGCGCGCGCGCAGCGACGACGTGACCGTCGACGTCGTCGCCGCCCTTCCGCCCGGTCACGAGCGGCTCGGCGTCGTCGTGCCGTGGAGCGACCGCCGTTTCCAGTACACGGTGAAGGACGTCGCCCGTCCCGCGACCGGGGAGGTGACCGTGCGCGGCGCGACGACGCGGCTCGCCGCCGGCGACAGCTGGGCCGTGCTCGACCACGGCCGCGGCCGGTGGCCGTACCGCGTGCGCTGGAACTGGGGCGCCGGCTCCGGCGTCCAGGGCGGGGCCGTGCTCGGACTGCAGCTCGGCGGACGCTGGACGGACGGGACCGGCAGCACCGAGAACGCGACCGTGCTCGACGGCCGGCTGCACAAGATCCACGACGAGCTGGAGTGGACGTACGACGAGGACGACTGGCTCCGGCCCTGGCGCATCCGCGGCGGCGAGGTCGACCTGATGTTCGAGCCGTTCTGGGATCACGTCAGCCGCACCGAGCTCGGCGTGGTCGGCAGCCGCGGGCACCAGTGCTTCGGCCACTACTCCGGCACGGTCCCGACGGTCGCCGGGCCGATGCTGGTGGACGGTCTGCTCGGCTGGGCGGAGGACGTGCGCAACCGCTGGTGACCGGCCCGCTCCCACCGCCCCGCTACAGCCGCAGCACCGAGGGACGCGGCAAGCCGATCTCCTCGAGCAGGTCGCCGAGCATCCGGTCCAGCTCGTACGCCGCCTGGCCGATCTTGTTGTTGCCGAAGCCGGTCAGGGCGCTGCTCGGCTGGTCGACGCTCAGGACGGTGCGGGCGGGCCCCGCCGCGTGCAGTTCGAGCCGCAGCGGCGTGTACAGCAGGACGCCGGGGTCGTGCCGGAACATCCGGGCCGCCGTCAGGTAGTCGCCGATCAGGTAGGCGGCGCTCGGGATGTCCGCCCCGCCCAGCCGCATCACCGCGGTCGGGTCCTCGGTGAAGAACCGCACCAGCCGGTGGATGCCGGGCCCGGCGAGCTCGCGGGTGAGGCGCGACCAGTCGGCGCCCTCGGCGATCAGCCTGCGCAGCGCGTCCTCGTCGAGCGGAGGGACCTCCGCCTCCAGCGCCCGGCACAGCGTGTCGAACGGAACCTCCGCCTCCAGCTCGATGCGGGTGACGGTCGTCGGGACGAGACGCTCGGTCGCGCGGTAGGCCATCCGTCAATTGTGATCCCTCGCGCGCCGCGCATACGCTCGAGGCCATGACGATCGAACCCGGCCAGGCGGCGAGCTACTTCGTCCGCGTCCGCGACGGGGTGTACCGCCCCACCTCGCACGTCGGCGGCGCCTGGGACCCGGAGGAGCAGCACTTCAGCCCGGTCGGCGGGCTGATCGTGAACGAGCTCGAACGCGCGCTGAGCGACCGGCTCGCCGCCGGGATGATGATCGGCCGGGTGAGCTTCGACATCCTCGGCCGGATCGCGCACGACGACATCGAGCTGGAGGTGCGCACGCTGCGTCCCGGCCGCACGATCGAGCTGGTGGAGGCGGTCGCGACGATCGGCGGTCGGGCGACCGTGTCCGCCCGCGCCTGGCTGATCGCGAGCGCGGACACTTCGGCGGTGGCCGGGACCGACTGGACGCCGCTGCCCGATCCGGAGTCGCTGACGACCCGCGCGATGACGGACACCTGGACGGGCGGCTACATCGAGTCGATCGACGCGCGCGAGATCACGCCGCACCGGCCGGGGCGCGCTGCCGCCTGGATCTCGACGGACATCCCGCTCGTGGCGGGGGAGCAGGCGGGGGCGCTCGCATCGTTCGTCGCGCTCATCGACACGGCCAACGGGATCGCGGTGCGCACGCACCCGGAGACCTGGATGTTCCCCAACCTGGACCTGACCATCCACCTGTTCCGGCAGCCGACGGGACGCTGGGTCGGGCTGGACACGACCGTCTCGTTCGGGCCGACGGGCCAGGGCCTCACCAGCTCGCGGCTGCACGACCGCCAGGGACCGGTCGGCACGGCCGAGCAGATCCTGACCGTCCGGCCGCTCCCCAGCGCCGCCGGCTGACCGGTCCGGCGTGCGCCCACATTTGTGCCAAATGTCGCCTGCCGGCGCGCTGCAGCCGACATTTGTGCCAAATGTTCGGCGGCAGGGACGCTCAGGCCGAGCGCGCGAGGCGGGTGCCGACGACCTCGCCGTGCGAGTCGATGTAGGAGTGCACCGACTCGTGGATGTGGAACTGCGTGTGCGAGAGCCGCGCCTCGCGCGAGTGCAGCAGGTCGCGGGCGGCGGCCCGGCGGGACCGGATGCGCTGCAGCGAGACGAACGCGCCGATGATCACGCCGGCCGCGGCGGTCGTGGCGAGGCCTTCCGCGATCGCCGGCCAGAACGCGGGCAGGTCCGCGGCGAGCGCGACGACCAGGGCGGCGGCGAGCGCGGCGAGCAGGACGAGCGAGACGACGACGGTCTTGCGGGCGAGCGCGGCGCGGCTGGTGGCGAGGAGTGCGATGGCGGCGGCCGTCTCGCGCTCCTGCTGGCGGCGGCGCTCCTTCGCCCAGTGCAGGTCGCGCTCGTGGCGTCGGGCCAGCCGCTGGGCCTGGTCGTGGGCGTGGTCGTAGGCGTGCGTGTTCACAGCGTGTCCTTCGGGTAGACGTGACTGCTTGCGGTCCGTACGGCGCCGGGTGCGCGCGTTCGGGTGGTGCGCTGGTTCGGGTGGTGCGCTGGTGCGGGTGCTGCGCTGGTGCGGGTGCTGCGTATCGGGTGCTGCACGGTCCAGCTGCTCCGCATCCTCGCGGCGCGAGACGCCCGCGGAACGCGACAGCTAGGACTATAGCTAGAAACCACCGTCTGTGGGCCATTTAGAGGACACCCTCTTGTACCCCACTTCGGGCGACAAAACAAACCGCCGAGTACGCATATTCTCTGCGTACTCGGCGGTTTCGGCCCGAATTTCTGCGTACTCGGCGGTCAGGGGCGGAGGAGGACTTTGCCTCGGCGGCCGGAGCGGGCGGAGGCTTCGGCGGCGTCGCGGACCTGGTCGAACGAGAAGATCTCCTCGACCGGGAGGGTGATCGCGCCGGACAGGGCGGCCCGGATCAGCTCGCCGAAGAGCTCCGCGCGCTTCTCGGGCGCCATCGCGGCGCTGACCTTGCTGCCCCAGAAGCCGCGCACGACGGCCTGCTTGAAGATGAGGTCGCCGGAGGAGAGCCGCATGCCATCGGAACCCATCGCGCCGAACGACACGAGCGTCCCGCCCTCGCCGAGCAGTTCGAGCAGGTCGCCGCTCGACTCGCCGCCGACGGAGTCGACGGCCGCGACGATCGGGGAACCGCCCGCGAGCTCCTTGACGGGATCGCGCCAGCCGTCGGCGGAGGTCGCGACGAGGTTCGGGATGCCCTGCGCGCCGAGCTCCTCCACGTCGCGCTCGCGGCGCACCAGGCCGATCACGGTCACGCCGCGCTCGACCGCGAACTGCGCGAGCAGCCGCCCGACCGCTCCGTTGGCCGCGTTCTGCAGCACGACATCCCCCGGCTTCACCGCGAGGAAGTCGAGGAGGCTGAGCGCGCTGAACGGCATCGAGACCAGCTGCGACGCGGTCTCGTCGTCGATGCCGTCCGGCACCGGGATGAGACCGGCCGCCGCCGTCACGAACGCCTCGGCCCACACGCCGAACGTGCCGCCGGTGACGACGCGCTGACCGACCGCGAGCGTGTCGACCCCCTCGCCGAGCGCGTCCACGACGCCGACCGCCTCGGTTCCGGCGCCGGCCGGCAGCTCCGGCTTGAACCCGTAGGTGCCGCGGATCGTCCACAGGTCGTGGTTGTGGATGGGGCTCAGCACGGTCCGCACGCGCACCTGCCCCGGACCCGGCTCGGGAAGCGGACGCTCCTCGACCGTGAGGACCCGGGCAGGGTCGCCGAACTCGTACTGGATGATCGAGCGCATTCCGCTCACTTCCCTTCGAATGCCTTCTGGAGCAGCGCGTCGTAGTCGCGCTTGGCCGACGCGTGGGCTGCAGCGCCGGCCTCGGTGATCCCCACGAAGAGCGCGCGCCTGTCGTAGTCGCAGGTGCTGCGCTCGACGAGCCCGGCCTTGACGAGCCGGTCGACGATCCTGGACAGGGCGCTCTGGGTCATCGGGGTGACGTCGACGAGGTTGCGCATGGTGCAGCCCTCCGACACGTAGCCCGCGACCGAGTCGAGGACCTCGAACTCGCTGAGCCCGAGCTGATGGGTCTGCTGCAGAGTGCGCTCCAGCTCCGCTGCGGTGTTCAGGTAGGTGACCTGCAGCTCCCGCCAGCGGGCCGAGACGTCGACCGTGGTGTTCACGGGCGCCAGCCTACCCCTGGTCCATGAGAGTTACATGAATGTGCATACTTTGCTGACACAACCTATTCCGTGTCATATAGTTGCCGGGTGCTGAACTCCGACACCGCATCCCGCCCCGCCGTCTCCGGCGCGACCGGCGCCCCGAACCAGGCCGGCACGCCCGGCGCCGGCCGCGTCCGCTGGTCGCGCGCCCGCTGGCTCCTCCTGCTCGCCACCTGCATCGTCATCGCCCTCGACGGCCTCGACGTCTCGATGGTCGGCGTGGCCCTGCCCTCGATCGGCAAGGAGCTGGGACTCGAGACCGGCTCCCTGCAGTGGATCGTCTCCGGCTACGTCCTCGGCTACGGCAGCCTCCTGCTGCTCGGCGGCGGTCTCGCCGACCTGCTCGGCCGGCGGTCCGTCCTGCTGGTCGCGCTCACCGTCTTCACCATCGCATCCCTCGCCGGCGGGCTCTCCGCCGACGCCGGCCTGCTCATCGCCAGCCGCTTCGTGAAGGGCGTCGCGGCCGCGTTCACGGCACCCGCCGCGTTCTCGCTGATCACCACGAACTTCGAGGAGGGTCCGGAGCGCAACAGGGCCATCTCGATCTTCACGACCTTCGCCGCCAGCGGGTTCTCGCTCGGCCTCATCATAAGCGGCCTGATGACCTCGCTCAGCTGGCGCTGGACCTTCCTCTTCTCCGTGCCGCTCGCCGTGCTCGCGCTGGTGCTCGGCTTCTTCTTCATCCCCAAGGACGCGCGCGAGCGCGGAGCCGGACACGACATCCCCGGCGCCGTCACGCTCGCGCTCGGGATGCTCGCCCTCGTGTTCACGGTCGTCTCCGCCCCCGGCGCGGGCTGGGGCGCACCGCAGACGATCCTCGGGTTCGTGCTCGCCGGCCTTCTGCTGGCCGCGTTCGTCGTGCTGGAGCTGCGGGTACGGCACCCGCTGATCCGGTTCGGGATCTTCCGGGTCGCCTCCGTGCTGCGGGCCAACCTCGCCGCGATCACCCTGTTCGGCTCGTATGTCTCGTTCCAGTTCGTGCTCACCCTCTACCTGCAGGACGTGCTCGGCTGGAGCCCGCTCAGCATGGCGCTCGCACTGCTGCCGACCGGACTGGTCGTGGCGTTCAGCGCGCCGTTCACCGACCGCCTGATCGACCGGTTCGGGCCGGCGCCGCTGATCGTGCTGGGCCTCGGCGCACTGTCCGCCGGCTACCTGCTGTTCCTGCGGCTCGGCACCGCTCCCGTCTACTGGACGGACATCCTGCCGTCGGTGCTGCTGCTCGGCGTCGGCTTCGGGATCGGCTTCCCGTCCATCCAGGTGCAGGCCACGACCGGCGTCACCGACGACGAGCAGGGCCTTGCGGCCGGGCTCGTGCAGACCAGCGCCCAGGTCGGCGGGGCGCTCGCGCTCGCGGTCACGACCGCGCTGATCTCGGGTCCCGCCGCGGCGAGTCCCGCCGCGCAGCTCGACCACTTCCGGCCCGGCCTCTACCTGAGCGCGGCGCTGGCCATCGCCGGGCTTGCGATCGCCGCGGCCCCGCGGCGGCGCCGGCTCGGCCGGGGCGCGTCGGGCAGGGAGGACGTCGCGCTCGACACGCCGCAGGCGTGAGACGAAGGGAGGAGGACCGGGGCGGGGAGCCCGGAACCTCCTCCCTTCCGCGCGCCTGTCGTTCTGTGGTGGAGCGTGTCACGGGCTCGCCGAGGGTCGAGCGCGGCTAGGGTCGGGTCCCGTGCACGACCTCGGCGCGCTGGCGCAACGCATCCGCGCGGACGACGACGTGCGGCGGGCGCTGCAGCGCCGCACGCTCACGATCGTCGCGATCAGCCAGGTGCTCGGCGGCGCGGGCCTCGCGGCCGGCATCACGGTGGGCGCGCTGCTCGCCCAGCAGCTGGTCGGCGGCGACGGCCTGGCCGGCGCGCCGACCGCGCTGTTCACCCTCGGCTCCGCGCTGGCGGCGTTCCTGATCGGCCGGTTCACGCAGCGGCGCGGCCGCCGCCTCGGGCTCGGTCTCGGCTTCGCCGCCGGCGGCCTCGGCGCGCTCGGCGTCGTGGTCGCCGCCGCGACCGGCGGCGTCCCACTGCTGTTCGTCTCGCTGTTCGTCTACGGCGCGGGGACGGCAACGAACCTCCAGGCGCGCTACGCGGGAACCGACCTCGCGACGCCCGAGCAGCGCGGCACCGCCGTGAGCATCGCGCTGGTCGCCACGACCGCGGGCGCCGTCGCCGGCCCGAACCTGGTGGACCCGCTCGGCCGGCTCGCGGTGAGCATCGGCATCCCCGCCCTCGCCGGGCCGTTCCTGCTCGCGGCCGCCGCCGACCTCTCGGCCGGGATCGTGCTGCTCGCCTTCCTTCGGCCCGACCCGTTCCTTGTCGCGCGCGCGCTCGAGCGCGCCGCGGCGCCCGCGGACGAGGAAGCCTCCGGCGCCGACCGGCCGCGACCGGGGCCGGGCGCGATCGCCGGGGCGACCGTCATGGTCCTCACCACGATCGCGATGGTCGCCATCATGACGATGACCCCGGTGCACATGCGGGCGATGGACTTCGGGCTGTCGGCGGTCGGGCTGGTGATCGGCATCCACGTCGGCGCGATGTACCTGCCGTCGCTGGTGACCGGCATCCTCGTCGACAGGATCGGGCGCGTGCCGATGGCCGTCGCCTCCGGGGTCACCCTGCTGCTGGCGGGCGTCGTCGCGGCCCTGGCGCCGGACGGCTCGCTCGGCCTGCTCATCCTGGCTCTCACCCTGCTCGGCCTCGGCTGGAACTTCGGGCTGATCGCCGGCACCGCCCTGGTGGTGGACGCGACCGTCCCGGCCAACCGCGCCAGGACGCAGGGCACCATCGACGTGCTGATCGCGCTGTCGGGCGCGGGCGCCGGCGCGGCGTCCGGGGTCGTGATGGCGGCGAGCGACTACAGCGTGCTGTCGTTCTCCGGCGGAATCCTCGCGCTGCTGCTCATCCCCGTGCTGCTGTGGACGGCGCGCGGGCCGCGCCCTGCCCGCCGGTAGGGTCGGGACGCGGGACGCCGCGCACGCAGGAGGAGTGCGGAGCGGACCTCATCGAGGATCGGGGCGCTCGCGACGGCGTACCATCCCCGGCATGTTCGAGGGATTCACGGTCGAGGACGTCGCGACGCCCGAGGCGCGCATCCGGGTCAGGCACGCCGGGGACGGCCCGGTGCTCGTGCTGCTGCACGGGCATCCCCGCACCGGCGCCACCTGGCACCGCGTCGCCCCGGCGCTGGTCGAGGCCGGGTTCCGGGTCGTGGTCCCCGACCTGCGCGGCTACGGCGCCTCCACCGCCCCTGCCCCGCGCGCGGACCACGCGCAGGCGTCGAAGCGGGCGATGGCGGAGGACGTGCTCGCCGTGCTGCGGGCGCTGGGCCACTCGTCGTTCCTGGTCGCCGGTCACGACCGCGGCAGCTATGTGGCGTTCCGCCTGGCGATGGACCACCCGGAGGCGGTGCGCGCGGTCGCGCTGATGGACAGCATCCCGATCGTGGAGCACCTTAACCGGATGACGCCGGAGTTCGCGACGGCCTGGTACCACTGGTTCTTCTTCGCCCAGCCGGATATCCCCGAGCGGGTGATCGGCGCCGATCCCGACGCCTGGTACGGCGGGGACCCGGCCGCGATGGGCGAGGAGAACTTCGCCGAGCGCCGCGCTGCGGTGCACCGCCCGGAGGTGGTCCGCGCGATGCTCGAGGACTACCGCGCGGGCCTGACCGTCGACCGCGCCGACGAGGAGGCCGACCGCGCCGCCGGCAGCCGCCTCACGCAGCCCGTGCTCGCGCTCTGGTCGTCCCGCGACGACCTGGAGGAGCTCTTCGGCGACCCGCTCGCGATCTGGCCGGCCTGGGCCGACGACGTCACGGGCCACCCCATCGACTCCGGCCACCACATGGCGGAGGAGGCCCCCGCCGCCCTCACCGCCGCCCTCGCCGACTTCTTCCGCGCTCCCTGACGGCGCCCCGCCCCCGCCGCGCGCGCCCGCCCCGACGCGAGTGCGCTCTCGTGGAACGTCTGCGCCCCGGCGCCCCGGCGCCCTCCGTGCCCGGCGGGGCCCCCGGACCGTGGGTTGGGGGCCCCCCCCCCCACCTCCCCG
>NZ_JBQCGZ010000012.1:0-18879 GCF_051955155.1 Leifsonia sp. | reverse complement strand
GTGTTCTCCATCGATCCCGACGGGATGTAGAACGAGCGCGCGACGAACGTCTTGATCAGGAACGAGACCAGCACGGCGACCACGAAGATGATCACCACGTCCCTCAGCAGCGTCTTCCAGCCCGAACGACGGGTGGCGCGGCGGCGCGGACGGAGGGTCTCGGTGCTGTCGGTCACAATGGTTCACCGTACCGTGACGAGGCTGTGAGCCGCATGCGACCATGCCGCTCTCTCTTGTCGTGCGCGGCCCGCGGTGAGAGCATCGGATAACGGGCTCGCCCGGCGCCCGCCGGGGGACCCGCGTGAGCATGCGGACGGCGTTCGAGCGCGACAGGATGACCTCACGACGCGGGGGGCCGCGCCGCGCGATCCTCGGCGCTCTGACCCCGCTGTTCGCGGCGGCCGTGCTGGTCGCAGGCGGTGTCGTCGGGACCCCGCAGGCCGCGTCGGCGGAGGAGTGCACCGTCTCGTGCGCGACGCCGACCCCGACGCCGGGCAGCACGGACCAGGCGCCGTCGACGGGGACGCCGACGCCGGAGCCGACCCCCGATCCCGAACCGACACCGGATCCCTCGCCGACGCCGACCCCGACGCCCACTCCCGCGCCGACGCCGACGCCGACACCCACTCCGAAACCGACGCCGAAGCCCACGCCGAAGCCCACCCCGAAGCCCAGCCGCCCCGCCGTCCCGCCCGCGCCGACGGACGAGATCACGCTCACCGTCCCCGACCTGCCCGCCGCGCCGCAGATCGACCTCGCGCAGGTCCAGCAGGCGGCGCAGCTCGCAAGCGACCTGGCGACGGCCCAGCAGGACCTCGCGGCGGCGACCGAGCGGTCGCAGAGCGTGCAGCGCGAGCAGGAGCGGGCCGCCGCAGAGGCCGAGGCCCTCGCGGCCAAGGCGAAGCGCGCGCACGAGCAGGCCGAGGCCTCCGCGGCGTTCGCGGCCGCGCTCGTCCGGGCCACCGCCTCCAACGCCCTGCGCCCGGACCCGCTGGTGTCCGCGCTGTCCTCGCCCGGCGACCTGCTGGCCAAGCTCGGCGCCGTCGACCGGCTGCAGAGCCTATCGGCGGACAGCGAGCGGGCGCTGAAGGACGCGGCGGCGGACGCGAAGACGGCGACACGGCTCGGCTCGCAGGCGGACGCCGCGACGACCGCCGCGGCGGCCGTGGACGTGACCGGCAGCGAGCAGGCGGTGGCCGCGGCGCAGGCGAGGGTCGAGACCGCGAGCACCGCGCTCGCCCAGGTGCCGACGCTCCTCACCGCGGGCGTCGGCTGGAGATCGCTCACCATCGACCCCGCCGTCAGCGCGGCCGGCTGGGTGCTCCCCGTGCACGGCCCGCTCACCGACGGGTACGGACCGCGGCCGTCCCGCCCGCTCGGGACGGCGCTGTTCCATCCCGGGGACGACATCGGCGCCTCCTGCGGGTCGACGATCGTCGCCGCCGCGGCCGGGACCGTCGTCGCGGCCGGGCCGAACGGCGGGTACGGCAACTTCGTCCTCATCGACCACGGCGGAGGCGTCGAGACGGCATACGGGCACATCCGCGACGGCGGCATCGGCGTGACCGTCGGGCAGCACGTCGCCGCCGGCCAGCCGATCGCCCAGGTGGGCAGCACCGGCCTCTCCACCGGCTGCCACCTGCACCTGGAGGTGCGCGTGAACGGCGTGCAGATCGACCCGATGCCGTTCCTCGCCGCACGGGGGGTGGTCGTCGGAACCCGCTGAGCGGCGTACGGTTCACGGCATGACGGAACTCACCGAGCTGGTCGGATCGTGGATGCGCCGCCAGCGCTGGTACTCGACCAAGAGTGTCGAGCCCCGGCTTCGCCTCCTGGGATCGTTCGAATCGGAGCCCGCCGACGCGGACTCGCGGATCGTCACCCATTTCTTCTGCGACGACGCCCCGCACACGCCCCGCGTGTACCAGGTCCCGCTCGTCGCCAGGGTGGCGCGCGACGGCGACCCTGCCGCGTACGTCGGGGAGGCGGGCGGCCGGCATCTCTACGACGGGCCGGCGGAGGAGGCGTACGTCTCGGCGCTCGCCGCGATGGCGAGCGGAGCGCTGCGCGCGGAGGGCGAGCACGCGCACGCGCAGGGCCACGCGCTGGGCGGGGCGGTCGAGGTCGTCGCCTCGCGCCGGCTGTCCGGGGAGCAGTCGAACACGTCCATCGTGGCGGAAATCGCCGGTGGCGGCCTCGCCCTCATCAAGGTCTTCCGCGTCGTCCAGGACGGCGAGAACCCCGACATCTCGACCCTCGCCGCGCTGACCTCGGGAGGCTCGACGCACTCGCCTGCGCTGCTCGGCTGGCTGAGCGGCTCGTGGCCGTCGCCGGCGGGCGGGACCGCGACGGGCGAGCTCGCTCTGCTGCAGGACTTCGTGCTCGGCGCGGAGGATGGCTGGGAGCTGGCCGTCAGCGCGGCGGAGCGCGGAGAGGACTTCGCGGACCGGGCGTTCGCGCTGGGAGCGGGCACCGCGGAACTGCACCGGCTGCTCGCCCGCGTGCTGCCGACCCGTGCGGCGTCGCGGGAGGACGTGGCGGAGGCGCTCGACGGGATGTTCCGCCGGCTGACGATCACGACGACCGAGGTGCCGGAGGTCGAGGAGCTGCGCGGGCCGATCGCGTCGGTCTACGAGGCGGCGGCCTCCGCGCCGCTGCCGGTGCTGCAGCGCATCCACGGCGACCTGCACCTGGGGCAGGTGCTGTACGCGGCGGACCGCGGCTGGCAGTTCATCGACTTCGAGGGCGAGCCGCTGCGGCCGCTCGCGGAGCGCTCCCGGCCGGACGCGACGATGCGCGACGTCGCGGGGATGCTGCGCTCCTTCGACTACGTCGCGGGGTCGCTCGCCCGCCAGGAGCCGCCGATCGACGCCTCCGGCTGGGCGGCGCGCGCCCGGCAGGCGTACCTGGACGGCTACGCGTCGGTCGCCGGCGCCGAGCTGGAGGAGTTCCACGAGCTGCTGGACGCGTTCGAGCTGGACAAGGCCGTGTACGAGGTCACCTACGAGGCCAGGCACCGGCCGAGCTGGATCCCGATCCCGCTCGGGGCGGTCCGGCGGCTGCTCGCGGCGCAGGTCGGCTGAGCCGATGGCACGCTTGCACGCAACCTTGCATGCAAGAGCGTAGACTCGGGGCATGATCCCCGCAGCCGAGAACGCGTACGCCCACACCAAGCGACTCATCCTGTCGGGCGACGCCCCGGGCGGGACGCTGCTCAGCGAGGCCCAGCTGGGGGCGGAGCTCGGCATCAGCCGCACTCCGGTGCACGAGGCGTTCCTGCGGCTGGCGGCGGAGGGGCTGCTCGCGCTGGAGCCGCGGCGCGGGGCGATCGTGGTGCCGATGTCGCCGCGCGAGGCGCAGAACGTGCTCGACCTGCGCGAGGCGATCGAGGCGACGGCGGCCGCGCGCATCCACGAGGCGGGCGGGGCGGACGACGCCGTGCTCGCGGTGCTCGAGGAGGCGCTCGCCGAGCAGCGAGCGGCGATCGAGGCCGGCGACGTCGAGCGGTTCGTCGAGGCGGACCAGTGGTTCCACGCCGCCGTCGTCGACGCGTCGGGGAACGAACTCGCCTGGCACTTCTTCGGGATGCTGCGCGACCGCCAGCAGCGCATCCGGCACCAGCTGTTCCGGGTGCGACCGGAGACGCTCGCCGACTCGCTCGCCGACCACGAGGCGCTCCGCGATGCGCTGCGGGCCGGCGCGGGCTACGCCGAGCTGCTGCGCGCCCACATCGCACGCAATCAGGGCGCGCTGTGAGCCGCCGCACGCCGTGGCGGCCGGTGTTCGCCGTGATGTTCTTCTGCAGCTGGTGCGGCAACCAGTTCAGCCCGCTGCTGCTGATGTACAAGGACGTCCAGCACTACAGCGAGCTGACCGTCAACATGTTCCTCGGCGTCTACGTGCTCGGCCTCGCGCCGGCGCTGCTCGTCGCCGGCGCGCTCTCCGACCGGCACGGCCGTCGCCCGGTGATGACGGCGGGCGTCGTCACCGCGCTGCTCGCGAGCGCGAGCCTCGCGCTCGGCGCGCTCGGGCCGGTCCCGATCTACGTCGGCCGGCTGCTCTCCGGGGTGACGGTCGGCATCGCGATGGCCGTCGGCACCAGCTGGATGAAGGAGGTCTCCTCGCCGCGCTTCGAGCCGGGCGTCGACCGCGCGGCCGGGGCGAGGCGCGCCTCCCTCGCGTTCACGCTCGGGTCGGCGGCGGGCGCGCTGGTCGCCGGAGGGATCGCGCAGTTCACCGCGCTCGGCGAGGAGCTGCCGTTCGCGGTCCACATCGTGCTGACGCTGCCGTGCCTGTTGGCGGTTCTGCGGGTGCCGGAGACGGCGGTCACCGGCGGGGAGCCGGGTCCGTTGCGCGAGCAGCTGCGCATCCCGGCGGCGGCCCACAAGCGCTTCCGTCGCGTGGTCGTCGTGGCCGCGCCGTGGATCTTCGCCGCCGCCGCGCTCGCCTACGGCTACCTGCCGGTGCTGCTCGGCGACGAGACGGGGGAGTGGGGGCTCGGCTACGCGACCATCCTCACCGTCGTCGCGCTCGGCGTCGCCTCGCTCGTGCAGCCGATCGCGAAGCGCCTGCACTCGCTCGCGAGCGCGCGCGGTCTCGTCGCGGCGCTCGCGACGATCGCAGTGGGACTGGCCGTGCTGACCGGCGCCGTCGCCGCGCGCTCGCTGCTGCTCGGCCTGGTCGCCGCGGTGGTGCTCGGCGCGGGGATGGGCATCGCGCTGGTCTCCGGTCTGCTGGAGGTGCAGAGCATCGCGTCGCCGCGCGAACTGGCCGGCCTGACCGGGATGTTCTACGCCGTCGCGTACGCCGGCTTCCTGGTGCCGACCCTGCTCGCCGCGATCACCCCGCCGCTGTCCACGATCGGGCTGTTCGTCGCGCTGGTCGCCCTCGCCACCCTCTCCGCCCTCCTTCTCCTGCTCTCCTCCACCAAGCACCTCCCGCGCGCCGCCGAGGCCTAGCGCCCCCTCGGCGGCCTGCGGGGCCGGCGGAGGCGGGGTCAGGCCCGCGCGGCAGTCGCCCCGATGCGGTAGCGGGCGCCGCGGTGGGTCTCCGGGAGGCGGTCGCCGGCGCCGTGCAGCTTGTTGCGCAGGGTGCCGTCGGCGTAGTCGGTGGGGTAGGCGCCGCGCCGCTGCAGCTCGGGGATGATGAACTCGACGATGTCCTCGAACGTGCCAGGCGTGATCGCGTAGGCGAGGTTGAAGCCGTCGACGTCGGTGTCCTCCACCCACTCCTGCAGGGTGTCCGCCACCTCGGAGGCGGAGCCGACGATGTACGGGCCGAGGCCGCCGATCGCGCCGTTGCGGCCGATGTCGCGCACCGTCCACTCGCCGCCGTCCTCGTTCGGGCGCTGGAAGTTCGCGACCGCCGACTGGATGGCGTTGCTCTTGACGTTGCCGATCGGCTCGTCCAGGTCGTACTCGGACAGGTCGACGCCCATCCAGCCCGACATGAACACCAGCGCGCCCTCGTCGGAGGTGTACTGCAGGAAGTCCTCGAACTTCGCCTGCGCCTTCTCGCTGGTCTCGTCGGTGATGATCGTCAGCAGCGTGTAGATGCGCGCGGAGTAGCGGTCGCGTCCCGCCGCCTCCAGCGCGTCGCGCAGCTTGGCGACCGTCTCCTTCAGGCCGGCCTTGGTGGACGCGGCGACGAAGATCGCCTCGGCGTTCTCCGCCGCGAACGAGATCCCGCGCTTGGAGGCGCCGGCCTGGTAGATCACCGGGGTGCGCTGCGGGCTGGGCTCGGAGAGGTGGATGCCCGGCACGGTGAAGTGCTTGCCCTGGTGGCCGATCTCGTGCACCTTCGACGGGTCGGTGAACACGCCGGTCTCGCGGTCGCGGACGACGGCGTCGTCCTCCCACGACCCCTCCCAGAGCTTGTAGAGCACCTCCAGGTACTCGTCGGCGTGGTCGTAGCGGTCGTCGTGCTGCAGCTGGTCGTCGTGGCCCATGTTGCGCGCGGCGGACGGCAGGTAGCCGGTCACCACGTTCCAGCCGACGCGTCCCTTGGTGAGGTGGTCGAGCGTCGACATCCGGCGCGCGAACGGGTACGGGTGCTCGTAGGCCGTGCCCGCGGTGATGCCGAAGCCGAGGTTCTCGGTCACGAGCGCCATTGCCGAGACCAGCAGGATCGGGTCGTTCACGGGCACCTGCGCGCCGTGCCGGATGGCGGCCTCGTTGCTCCCGCCGTACACGTCGTAGGTGCCGAGCACGTCGGCGATGAAGATGCCGTCGAACTTCCCGCGCTCCAGCAGCTTCGCGAGCTCGGTCCAGTAGGTGAGGTCCTTGTAGCGCCACGCCTGGTCGTCGGGGTGCCGCCACATGCCGGAGGACTGGTGGGCGACGCAGTTCATGTCGAACGCGTTGAAACGGATCTGCCTCGTCATGCGCTCCAGGATGCAACGCCCCCGCCCCGCGCGCACGCCGGGCGTCACGCAACGTAACGGCGGCCGCTCCACGATGTGCGCCGAATCCTCGGACCGCCCGGGCCCGAGCAGCGATGTGCGCCAAATCGTGGGAACGAGCGGAGCGGAAACAGCGATTTGTGCCAAATGTCGAGAGGATGACGACGTTGCGGCCGCTCAGCGGAGGGCGAGGGTGAGGATGGTGTCGGCGAGGTCGTCGGGGGTGAGCGGGCCGGCGGGGTCGTACCACTCGGTGAGCGAGTTGATCATGCCGAACAGCAGGCGGGCGATCACGGCGGGATCGGCGTCGGCGCGCAGCGAGCCCTCGTCGCGCGCCTCGGCGACCAGCGCGGCGACCGCGTGGTCGAACGCGCGCCGGCGGGCGAGGGCGGCGCGCTCGACGTCGGTGTTGCCGCGGACCCGCAGCAGCAGCGTCACGTAGTCCAGCTTGTCGGCGAGCACCCGCACGGCGCCGCGCAGCACGAATGCGAGCCGCTCCGCCGCGGTCCCGGTCTCCGCCTCCGGAGACCGCAGCACGCCCTCCAGGCCGTCGAGCGCCTCGTCGAGCGCGAGCTCCAGGAGCGCGTCCTTGGAGGAGACGTGGTGGTAGATCGCCGACTTTGACAGGCCGAGGCGCTCGGCGAGCATCCCGATCGAGGTGGCGTCGTAGCCGTGCTCGTTGAACGCGGCGACGGCCACCTCGAGGATGCCGCGCTGGTCGTAGCCGGGGCGGCCCCGGCGCAGGCCATCCGTGCGCAGCGTGTCGGTCATCCGCCCAGTGTGGCACGAAGGACGGACTGCGCGATATACTGAACGAACGATCAGTCAGTAAAGATCGTCAGCACGGAGGAGGGCCAATGGCGGCCACGGCACCGCAGACCCGGCAGCACGTCCCGGCGGGCACCGGCACGGACACCGGCACGGAGGACGCGGCCGGCCGCGCCCGCTTCGACGAGCTCATCGCCGCCGACTCTCGCGTGGAGCCGCGCGACTGGATGCCCGACGATTACCGGCGCACGCTCATCCGGCAGATGTCGCAGCACGCGCACTCGGAGATCATCGGCATGCAGCCGGAGGCGAACTGGATCACGCGCGCGCCGAGCCTCAAGCGCAAGGCGATCCTGATGGCGAAGGTGCAGGACGAGGCCGGCCACGGCCTCTACCTCTACTCGGCGACCCAGACGCTCGGGATCACGCGCGACGAGATGACCGAGCAGCTCATCTCCGGCGCCGCGAAGTACTCGTCGATCTTCAACTACCCCACGCTCAGCTGGGCGGACATCGGCGCGATCGGCTGGCTCGTCGATGGCGCCGCGATCTGCAACCAGGTGCCGCTGTGCCGCTGCTCCTACGCTCCGTACGGCCGCGCGATGGTCCGCATCTGCAAGGAGGAGTCGTTCCACCAGCGCCAGGGCTTCGAGATCCTGCTGACGCTCATGCGCGGGACGCCGGAGCAGCGGGCGATGGCGCAGGACGCGGTCGACCGCTGGTACTGGCCGTCGCTGATGATGTTCGGCCCTCCCGACGCCGACTCGCCCAACTCCGCGCGGTCGATGGCGTGGAAGATCAAGCGGTTCTCCAACGACGAGCTGCGGCAGCGTTTCGTCGGGATGCTGGTGCCGCAGGCGGAGGCGCTCGGCGTGACGCTGCCCGACCCCGAGCTGCGCTGGAACGAGGAGAAGCAGGCGTACGACATCGGGCCGATCGACTGGAGCGAGCTGCAGGAGGTGATCGCCGGCCGCGGCCCGTGCAACGCGCAGCGCATGCAGCGCAGGCGCGAGGCGCACGAGGACGGCGCCTGGGTGCGCGAGGCGGCGGCGGCGTACGCCGAGAAGCGCGCGGCGGCGGCGCGCGCGGGCGGCGCGGACGCTGGGGAGGCCGTCGCATGAGCGCAGAGGTCTGGCCGCTGTGGGAGGTGTTCGTGCGCGCCTCCCGCGGGCTCAGCCACGTGCACGTCGGCTCGCTGCACGCCCCCGACGAGGAGATGGCCGTGCGCAACGCCCGCGACCTCTACACCCGGCGCGGCGAGGGCGTCTCGATCTGGGTGGTCCGCTCCGACGCGATCACGGCGAGCGACCCGGATGCGAAGGACGCCTTCTTCGAGTCGGCCGAGGGCAAGAACTTCCGGCACGCCACCTACTACACCGAGGCCGAGGGGGTGAAGCACCTATGAGCGACACCTCCGACGCTCCGCACGGCCACGTCGAGCTGAGCACGGTGACCCTGTCCGCCGAGTTCGTCGCGGCGGACGCCGACGCCGCCGCGGCCCCGGATGTCGCCGAGTACGCGCTCTGGCTCGGCGACGACTCCCTCGTGCTCGCGCAGCGGCTCGGCTGGTGGATCTCCCGGGCGCCGGAGCTGGAGGAGGACGTCGCGCTCGCCAACATCGCGCTCGACCTGCTCGGCCACGCGCGCTCGCTGCTGCGCTACGCGGGGACCGCGGACGGCCGCACGGAGGACGACCTGGCCTACTGGCGCGACGAGGGCGCGTTCCGCTCCGCGCACCTGTTCGAGCAGCGGAACGGCGACTTCGCGCACACCATCGTCCGGCAGTTCGCCGCCTCCCACTACCTGTATGAGCTCTACGAGCGGCTGCGCGCCTCCGCCGACCCCGTGCTCGCCGGTGTCGCGGCCAAGGCGGTCAAGGAGGTCGACTACCATCGCGACCACGCCGACCGCTGGCTGCTGCGGCTCGCGCTCGGCACCGACGAGTCCCGCCGGCGCACCGTCGTCGCGCTCGACGACCTGTGGCCGTTCACGGACGAGCTGTTCCACGACGAGCCCCTGATCGACCGGCTGGAGGGGATCGCGGTCCGCCCGTCCACCCTCCGCGCGCCGTTCGAGACGAGCATCGCCCCCGTGCTCACGGAGGCGGAACTGGACCTGCCGGCCGCGTTCGCCTCCTCGGGCGGAGGACGACGCGGACGGCACTCCGAGCACCTCGGCCCGCTGCTGGCGGAGCTGCAGGTGCTCGCCAGGCAGCACCCGGGGGCGGACTGGTGACCGGGCACGCCGCAGAGGCCGGGCGCGCCTGGGCTGCCGCCGCCGCGGTGCTCGACCCGGAGGTGCCGGTGCTGACCATCGACGACCTCGGCATCCTGCGCGAGGTGACCGTGACCGACACCGGCGTCGAGGTCGTGATGACGCCGACCTACTCGGGCTGCCCGGCGATGGACGCCATCCGGGAGGACGTGGTGCGTGCGCTGGACGCGGCCGGATTCGGCGAGGTGCGGGTGCGGCTCGTGCTGTCGCCCGCGTGGACGACCGACTGGATCAGCGACGCCGGGAAGGCGGCTCTCCGCGCGTACGGGATCGCGCCGCCGAGCGGGACGGGCCCCGTCCGGCTCACCCTCGGCGTGAAGTGCCCGCAGTGCGGCTCGCTGAAGACCAGGGAGGTGTCGCACTTCGGCTCCACCGCGTGCAAGGCGCTCTACGTGTGCGAGGACTGCGGTGAGCCGTTCGACCACTTCAAGGCGCTGTGAGGTCGCGCTGATGGCCCGCGCGCGCTTCCACACGCTCGCCGTCGCCGAGGTGCGGCCGCTGACCGCGGCGAGTGTCGAGGTCACCTTCGCCGTGCCGGACGAGCTGCGGGGGGAGTACGACTACCTCCCCGGCCAGCACGTCGCGCTCCGGGCGACGGTCGGCGGCCACGAGCTGCGGCGCAGCTACTCGATCTGCCGGCCGCCGTCTCCCGGCCGGATCAGCGTGGCGATCAAGCGCGACCTGGGCGGCGCGTTCTCCACGTGGGCGACCAGCGAGCTGCGCCCGGGCGACCGGATCGACGTGATGAGCCCGCAGGGCACGTTCACGATCGAGAAGGCCGCCCTCGACGGCGCGCACGTCGCCGGCATCGCCGCCGGGTCCGGCATCACCCCGCTGATGGCCCTCGCCTCCAGCATCCTGGCCGCGTCGGACACCAACCGGTTCACGCTCGTCTACACCAACCGCACGGCCATCGACGTGATGTTCCTGGAGGAGCTGGCCGACCTCAAGGACCGCTACCCGTCGCGGCTGGCCCTGCACCACGTGCTGTCGCGCGAGCAGCGCTCCGCCCCGCTGCTCTCCGGCCGGATCGACGAGGACCGGCTGCAGCGGATGCTGGACGGGCTGCTGCCTCCCGAGACCGTCGACGAGTGGTTCCTGTGCGGGCCGTTCGAGCTCGTCCAGCTGTGCAGGGACGTGCTGGAGGCGCGCGGCGTTCCGCGCGAGCGCGTCCACTTCGAGCTGTTCACGACCGGGGAGCCGGGGGAGGTGCGCGGCGACGCCGGGCGGCCGGTCGTCGTGCACGATGGCGAGAAGACGGTCGAGATCGAGTTCACGCTCGACGGGCAGACCTCGACCGTGACCACGCCGGTGGACGCCAACGAGTCCGTGCTGAACGCGGCCCTGCGCGTGCGGCCGGACGTCCCGTTCGCGTGCGCGGGCGGCGTCTGCGGCACCTGCCGGGCGCGGCTGCTGACCGGGGACGTGCGGATGACCGAGAACTACGCGCTGGAGCCGGAGGAGCTCGAGCGCGGCTACGTGCTGACCTGCCAGTCCCATCCCCTGACCGACCGAGTCGTCGTGGACTACGACGTATAGGGAGCGCCATGATCGAGCTGACCATCGCCGACGGGATCGCCCGGGTGACGCTGAACGCACCAGAGCGCCGGAACGCCCTCGGCCCCGACGACCTGCGGCGCCTCGACGACGCGTATGCGGAGGCAGAGACCGCCGGGGTCCGCGCGCTCGTGCTGCGCGGCGAGGGCCGCTCGTTCTGCGCGGGCAGGGACATCGCGGGCGTCGACCCGGCGACGGACGACGTGCCCGCCTACCTCGACGGCCTGGTCACCCCGCTGCTGCGGCGGATGAGCGCGTTCCCCGCGCCGACCTTCGCCGCCGCGCAGGGCGCTGCGCTCGGGGTGGGCCTCGGCCTGCTGCTGGCGACGGACGTGGTGCTCGTGGCCGAGGATGCGAAGATCGGCTCGCCGTTCGCCGCGCTCGGCGCCGCGCTGGACTCCGGCGGCCACTGGCTGCTCGTCTCCCGGCTCGGCCCGCACCGCGCGCTCGACCTGATCTACTCCGGCCGGCTGCTGAGCGGCGCCGAGGCGGTCGCGGGCGGCCTGTTCAGCCGAGCGCTGCCGGCCGACCGGCTTTCCGGCGAGGTGGATGCGGCGGCGGCCGCCGCAGCGGACGGGGCGACGCAGGCGTTCCTCGCGAGCAAGCGCATCGTGGCGGGCCTGCGCGACGGCGGCCTCGACCTCTGGTCCTCCGTCGACGCCGAGAACGCCGCCCAGGCGGCCCTCCGCGACACCGCCGACTACCGCGAGGGCTTCGCCGCCTTCCAGCAGAAACGCCCCCCGCACTGCCTCGGCCGCTGACCCCCAGCCGCCGAGCACAGGAAAAGCGTCGCGAAATCGGCGATATCGCGACGCTTTTCCTGTGCTCGGTGGCCTGGCGAGGGGCCCTACTCCTTGGCGACGAGGGTGAGGACGTCGTAGGAGGCGACGAGCTCGTCGCGCTGGTTCAGGATGCGCGCATCCCAGCGCACCTCGCCGTAGTCGTCGGTCTCGCGCGGCGTGATCTGCTTCGCGGTGAGGGCGACGCGGATGCTGTCGCCCGGCACCACCGGCGTCAGGAAGCGCAGGTTCTCCAGACCGTAGTTGGCCAGCACCGGGCCGGGCGCCGGGTCGACGAACAGGCCGGCCGCCCAGGAGACCAGCAGGTAGCCGTGCGCGACGCGGCCGGGGAAGAACGGGTTGGCCGCCGCCGCCTCCTCGTCCATGTGCGCGTAGAACGTGTCGCCGGTGAACGTGGCGAACGACTCGATGTCGTCCAGGGTGACGCGGCGGGACCCGCTGGCCACCTGGTCGCCGATCCGCAGCGTCGCCAGCGACTTGCGGAACGGGTGCACGCGGTCCTCGCCGGTCGCGGCGCCCTCGTGCCAGACGCCGGTGACCGCCGTCAGCATGTCCGGCGAGCCCTGGACGGCCGTGCGCTGCATGTGGTGCAGCACAGCCCGGATCCCGCCGAGCTCCTCGCCGCCGCCGGCGCGGCCCGGGCCGCCGTGCACCAGGTGCGGGACGGGCGAGCCGTGCCCGGTGGAGGTGCGGGCGTCGTCGCGGTCCAGCAGCAGGATGCGGCCGTTGTACGCGGCGGAGGCGAGCACCAGGTCGCGCGCGAAGTCCGGGTCGTGGGTCGCCGCGCTGGTGACGAGGGACCCGCCGCCGAGGGCCACGAGTTCCGCCGCCTCCTCGGCGCTCCGGTAGGGGAGGACCGCAGCGACCGGCCCGAACGCCTCGACGGTGTGCGCCTCCGGTGTCCGTGCGTCCGCGAACCGCAGCACGATCGGCGCGACGAACGCGCCATCGGCCGCGACGCCGAGACCGCCGTCGGCGTGCACGACGGTCGGCTGGTCCAGGCCCCCGAGCACCAGCTCGCCGCCGGCCTCCACCAGCCGCGCCACCTGGCGGAGAACCTCTGCGCGCTGTTCGCGGGACGCGAGCGGACCCATCGTGACGCCCTCCGCGCGCGGATCGCCGACCACGACCCGGGAGGCGATGCGCTCCCGCACGGCCGCCAGCACGTCGTCCACCAGCGGCTCCGGCACGAGCGCGCGGCGGATGGCGGTGCACTTCTGCCCGGCCTTGGCCGTGAGCTCCACCACCAGCTGCTTCACGTACGCGTCGAACTCGGGGCTGCCGGTGACCGCGTCCGGGCCGAGCACGGACGCGTTGATGGAGTCGGTCTCGCTCGTGAACCGCACCCCGCCGGTCTGCACGGACGGATGCTCGCGCAGCGCCGACGCGGTGGACGCCGAGCCCGTGAACGCGACGAGGTCGCCCAGCCGCAGCGCGTCCAGCAGGCCGGGCACCCCGCCGCAGACCAGCTGCAGCGACCCCTCCGGCAGCAGCCCCGACTCGACCATGATGCGCACCGCCGCCTGCGCGACGTACGCCGTCGGCGTCGCCGGCTTGACCAGCGTCGGCATCCCCGCGAGGAACGCGGGCGCGAACTTCTCCAGCATCCCCCAGACCGGGAAGTTGAACGCGTTGATCTGCACGGCGACGCCCGGCAGCCGGGTGAAGATGTGCTGGCCGAGGAACGAGCCGTCCTTCGACAGCGGCTCCGGCGGCCCGTCGACGTAGACCCGGGCGTTCGGCAGCTCGCGGCGGCCCTTCGAGCCGTAGGTGAACAGGGCGCCGATGCCGCCGTCCACGTCGATCCACGCGTCCGAGCGGGTGGCGCCCGCGTGCGCCGACAGCTCGTACAGCTCCTGCTTGCGCTCGGTGAGCGCCTGCGCCAGCTGCTTCAGCAGCAGCGCCCGCTGGTGGAAGGTGAGCGCGCCGAGCGACGCCTGGCCGACCGTGCGCGCGTACTCGAGCGCGCCGGTCAGGTCGACCCCGGCCGCGCCGATCCGGGCGACCAGCTCGCCGGTGGAGGCGTCGAGCACGTCCACCGCGCCGTCGTCGCCCTCCGGCGTCCACCACTCTCCGCGGTTGTAGCTGGGCAGCGTCATGGGTTCCCTCCCGGGGTCGAGCCGGCCGGGGGGACGTAGGCTGGTCCCGTGGCCGATGGAGACTGGAGAATCGAGCTCGGCGAGCTCGATACGAAGATGGGCGTTCGCATCCTGGAGCAGTCGGCGGAGCGCGTCGTCGCGACGATGCCCGTCGAAGGCAACCGGCAGTCGTTCGGGCTGCTGCACGGCGGTGCCTCGGTCGCGTTCGCGGAGGCGCTGGGATCGTGGGCGGCGGTCATCCACGCCGGTCCCGGCCGAAGCGCCGTGGGGCTGGACATCAACGCGACGCACCACCGCTCGGCGCGGTCCGGGCTGGTCACCGGCGTCGCGACGGCCATCCGGCTCGGCCGCACGGTCACCTCGCACGAGGTGGTCGTGACCGACGAGGACGGCAACCGGCTCTGCACCGCGCGCATCACCAACCTCATCATCGACGCTCGCTAGGCCACAGGTAGAAGCCCTGCCCGGTCTTCCGGCCGAGCATCCCCTCGGCGACCATGCTGCGCAGCAGGGCGGGCGGCTGGAAGCGCGGGCCCAGCTCGCGGGCCAGGTACTCGGCGATGTCGAGGCGCACGTCCAGCCCGACGATGTCGGTCAGCCGGAGCGGCCCGACCGGGTGCTTGTAGCCGAGCGTCATGGCGGCGTCGATGTCCTCCGGGCTGCCGACGCCCTCCTCGACCATCCGGATCGCCTCCAGGCCGAGCAGCACCCCGAGCCGGGAGGACGCGAAGCCGGGGGAGTCGCGGACGACCACCGCGGTCTTGCCGAGCGCCTCCACCCAGCCCTTCGCCGCCTCCAGCGCGGTCGGCGCGGTCGCCGAGCCGGTCACCACCTCGACGAGCGCGGAGGCGGGGACGGGGTTGAAGAAGTGCATGCCCAGGAACGCGCCAGGGCGCTCCAGCGCCTCCGCGAGCGCGTCGACCGAGAGCGAGGAGGTGTTCGTCGCGAGAACCGCGTCCGGCTCGAGCAGCGTCTCGGCGCGCTGCAGCGTCTCCCGCTTCAGCTCCGGGAGCTCCGGGACCGCCTCCACGACGAGCCCGGCCCCGGCAAGCGCCTCCCAGGTCACCGTGACGAGCAGGCGTTCGGGGTCGGGGGCGACCGCCCCGCGCTCGACGCTGCCGGCGACGGCGTCGAGGATGCGGTCCCGCGCCTGCGCGGCGGCGGTCGCGTTCTGCTCCACGACGGCCACCCCTGCACCCGCCATCAGGAAGGCGTGCGCGATCCCGGCGCCCATCCGGCCGCCTCCGATCACCCCGACCCGCTCCGGCAGCGCGCTCATCGCCGCCTCCGTTCGAGGAACGCGGTCATCCGCCGGTGCTTCTCCGGCGACTCGAAGAGCACCGCCTGGGCCTCGCGCTCGGCGCGCGGGTGCGCGCCGGCCGGGGCGGCCAGCACCTGCTTCGTGTAGCGCGTGGCGAGCGGGTCGTTCGCGGCGATCCGGTCCGCGAGCGCGTGCGCGCCGCCGAGCAGCTCCGACGGCTCGAACAGGTCGGTGACCAGCCGGACCGCGAGCGCCTCCTCACCGGTGAGGATGCGCCCGGCGAGCACCATCTCCTTCGCGAGCGGTTCGCCGACCAGCTGCGGGAGCCGCCACAGCGCGCCCGCGGCGGCGATGATCCCGAGCCCGGTCTCCGGGTTCCCGATCCGCAGCCGCGGCGTCCCGATCCGGAAGTCGGCCGCGTAGGCGAGCTCGGCGCCGCCGCCCAGCGCGTAGCCGTCCACGGCGGCGATCACCGGCATCGGCAGCGCGGCGATGCGCGAGAAGATCGTGGCGTTGATGCTCCGCCTGGCGTCGATCGCGGTGCGCTCGCGCAGCTCGGCGATGTCCGCGCCGGACGCGAAGACGCCGTCGGAGCCGGTGAGGATCAGGATGCGCGGCTCGCGCTCCAGCAGCTCGCAGACCGCGTGCAGCTCGTCCACCATGCGCGCGTCGATCGCGTTGCGCCTGTCCGGCCGGTTCAGGGTGACGACGACGCGGCCGGCCCCCTCGTCCACGAGCAGTGTGTTCACGGCATCGCCTCCACGATCATGGCCGTGCCCTGGCCGACGCCGACGCACATCGTGGCGAGGCCGTAGCGGGCGCCCTCGCGCTGCATCCGCCCGAGCAGGGTGATCAGGATGCGGGATCCGCTGGAGCCGAGCGCGTGGCCGAGCGCGATCGCTCCGCCGTCGGCGTTGACCGTGTCCGGGTCGAGGCCGAGCCGGCGGATGCACGCGATCGCCTGGCTGGCGAACGCCTCGTTCAGCTCGACGCAGCCGAGGTCGGCGACGTCGAGCCCGGCGCGTTCGAGCGCCTTCGTCGTCGCGGGGACCGGCCCGAGGCCCATCACCTCGGGGGCGACGCCGGCGCTCGCCGCCGAGAGGATGCGCGCCCGCGGCCGCAGGCCGTAGCGCTCGACCGCTGCAGCGCTCGCGACGAGGATCGCCGACGCGCCGTCGTTGAGCGGCGACGAGTTGCCCGCCGTCACGACGCTCCCGCCGTCGACGACCGGGCGCAGCGCGGCCAGCGCCTCCGCGCTGGTGTCGCGCCGGATGCTCTCGTCCTCCACGACGTCCCCCGCCCTGGTCGGCACCGGAACGATCTCGGCGGCGAACCGGCCGGCGTCGGTCGCGGCGGCGGCGCGGCGGTGGCTGGCGAGCGCGAACGCGTCCGCCTCCTCGCGCGTGATGCCGTCGATGCGCGCGACCTCCTCTGCGGTCTCCGGCATCGTGAAGGTGGCCTTGTCCCGGTCGAGCAGGCGGGGATTGGCGAAGCGCCAGCCGATCGACGTGTCGAACTGGGGGCCGGGCTTCGCCCACGGCCGCTCCGGCTTCGCCTGCACCCACGGCGCCCGCGTCATCGACTCGACGCCGCCCGCGACGATCAGCTCGGCGTCCCCCGCTCGCACCGCCTGGCCGGCCATTGCGACCGCGGACAGGCCGGAGGCGCACAGCCGGTTCACGGTCACCGCGGGGACCGCGTCCGGCAGACCGGCGAGCAGCACGGCCATCCTGGCGACGTTGCGGTTGTCCTCTCCCGCCTGGTTGGCCGCGCCGAGCACGACCTCGTCGAGCGCGGCGGGGTCGGCGCCCGCGCGCCGCACGGCCTCGGCGACGACCAGCGCGGCGAGGTCGTCGGGCCGCACGCCCGCGAGCGCGCCGCCGTAGCGGCCGACCGCGGTGCGGACGCCCCCGACGAGGTAGGCCTCGGTCATCGCTGTCCTCCTCGAGAGCGAATTACCGAACGAACGTTCAGCTAGTAAATAGTCGCAGACCTGTGCGAGTGCGGCAACCCGCGCCGCCCCGTCCTCCTACCATTTGGCACAAATGTCGCCAGCGTTCGCCCGCGAGCCGACATTTGGCGCAAATGTCGACACGCTCCGGCCGGGTCAGCGCAGGTCGTGGTCCTCGAATACGAGGGAGGTCTTGGTGTCGCGCACGGAGGGGATGCTGGTCAGCTCCTCCAGCACCACCCGCCGCAGGTCCTCGTTGTCGCGCGCCCGCACCAGCAGAATCACGTCGAAGTCGCCTCCGACCAGCGCGAAGTGCTCCACCTCGGGGATGTCCCGCAGCCGGTCCCGCAGCGCGTGCCAGTCCGCCTGCTCGACGCGCATCGTCACGTACGCCGACGACGCCCGGCCGGACCGGCGCGGGTCCACCTTCGCGGTGAAGCCCGTGATCACCCCGTCCTCGAGCATCCGCGAGAGCCGCGCGTACGCGTTCGCCCGCGAGACGTGCGCCGCCTCGGCGACCGCCGTGATCGAGGCGCGGCCGTCCGCGCGCAGCGCCGTGAGGATCCGGGCATCGATGTCGTCCATGATGGCAGACAGTTTGGCACCGAACCCGTGCCCGCGCATCCATTCGTCTCGGTTCTCGTCCACCCGTAGCGCGCCGGGTCCAGCGAAGTCATCCTGAGAAGCAGCGACGTCTTTCGAAGGAGAACAGATGCACGCCGACGATCTGCTGCCGGGCGACACCCCGCTCCGGCTCATCGACGAGGACGGCTCCGCCCACCGGCACGAGCACTACCCGTTCCCGTCCGCCGAGGTGCTGCGCACCGGCTACGGCCACCTCGTGCTCGGCCGCCGGCTCAACGACCAGGCGGATGCGCTGGTCCGGCAGGGCAGGCTCGCCGTCTACCCGTCGTCGCACGGTCAGGAGGCCTGCGAGGTCGCCGCCGCGATGGTCCTGGCCGACGGCGACTGGCTGTTCCCGACCTACCGCGACTCGGTCGCGGTCGTCACGCGCGGGGTGGACCCGTTCGACGCGTTCCTGCTGCTGCGCGGCGACTGGCACTCCGGCTACGACCCGAAGCGCGTGCGCGTCGCACCGCAGGCGACGCCGCTCGCCACCCAGCTGCTGCACGCCGTCGGCTTCGCGCACGCGGCCAGGATGCGCGGCGAGGACACCGTCGTCGTCGCGATGTGCGGCGACGGCGCGACCAGCGAGGGCGACTTCCACGAGGCGCTCAACTTCGCCGCCGTCTTCCACCTGCCGGTCGTCTTCCTGGTGCAGAACAACGGCTACGCCATCTCGGTGCCGCTGAGCAGGCAGACCGCGGCGCCGAGCCTCGCGCACAAGGGCATCGGCTACGGGATGCGCGGCCGCCTGGTCGACGGCAACGACCTCGCCGCGCTGCTCGCGGTGCTCGGCGAGGCCGTCGCCGAGGCGCGCGACGGCGGCGGCCCGACGCTGGTCGAGGCGATCACCTACCGCATGAAGTCGCACACGAACGCCGACGACGCCACGCGCTACCGCACGCAGGCCGAGGTGGAGCCGTGGATCACCCGCGACCCGCTGCTGCGGCTGCGCACCTGGCTGCGCGCGAACGCGGGCCTCACCGACGGCGACGACGCCGAGGTGCACGCGCACGCCGAGAGCGTCGCCGCGCGGCTGCGATCCGCGATCACCGAGGACGCGGAGCCGCATCCCGAGGACCTCTTCTCCTTCGTCTACGCCACCCCCACCCCGCAGCTGCGCGAGCAGGCCGCACAGCTCGCCG
>NZ_JBQCGZ010000011.1:0-58654 GCF_051955155.1 Leifsonia sp. | reverse complement strand
GACGTTCCAGCCGGCGCCGCGGAAGTAGCTCTCCAGCTCCTGGATGATCTTGCCGTTGCCGCGCACCGGGCCGTCGAGGCGCTGCAGGTTCGCGTTGATGACGAAGGTCAGGTTGTCGAGCTTCTCGTTCGCCGCGACCTGCAGCTGGCCGCGCGACTCCACCTCGTCCATCTCGCCGTCGCCGAGGAACGCCCAGACGTGCTGGTCGGAGGCGTCCTTGATGCCGCGGTTGGTGAGGTACTTGTTGAGCTGCGCCTGGTAGATCGCGTTGATCGGGCCGAGACCCATCGACACGGTCGGGAACTGCCAGAACTCCGGCATCAGCCGCGGGTGCGGGTACGAGGACAGCCCGCCGCCGGCGTGCGACTTCTCCTGGCGGAAGCCGTCCAGCTGGTCGGCGCTCAGACGGCCCTCGAGGAAGGCGCGGGCGTAGGTGCCGGGGGAGGCGTGGCCCTGGATGAAGATCTGGTCGCCGCCGCCGGGGTGGTCCTGGCCGCGGAAGAAGTGGTTGAAGCCCACCTCGTAGAGCGCCGCGCTGGACGCGTACGTGGAGATGTGGCCGCCCACGGCGATGCCGGGGCGCTGGGCCCTGTGCACCAGGATGGCCGCGTTCCAGCGGATCCACGCGCGGTAGCGGCGCTCGATCTCCTCGTCGCCGGGGAACTCCGGCTCGTTCTCCGGGGAGATGGTGTTGATGTAGTCGGTGGTCGGCACCATCGGCACGCCGAGGTGCAGTTCCTTCGAGCGCTTGAGCAGGCTGAGCATGATCTCGCGAGCGCGCTCATGGCCGTGTGCCGCAACCAGTGCATCGAGGGATTCCCGCCACTCGGCGGTCTCCTCCGGGTCCGAATCGATGTTATTCACCGAGTACGGGTCCTGGTCGTTTACAGTCACCCTCGACCTCTTTCTTGTGTCGGATGGATCGTGGAAGGCGCGCATCCGCTGTCGGGTCACGACAAAAGCGGGCACCATCGCTCAGCCTAGCCGCAACCGGAGCCACCTCGTGACCGCGCGCCTTGCCAGAGCGCCGAACCCGGTCTAAGCTCGCTCCTCGTGCGTCCGCGGGAGCGCGTCCCCGTACGGAAAGGATCGGACCGATGGCTCTGGAGAACGACACCCAGGCACCCGACTTCGAACTGGTGAACCAGTACGGCCAGGCCGTGCGCCTCAGCGACTTCCGCGGGAAGAAGGCCGTGGCGATCGTGTTCTTCCCGCTCGCCTTCTCGGGCACCTGCACCGGTGAGCTGTGCGCGCTGCGCGACAACCTCGCGCTCTTCGAGGACCACAGGGTCGAGCTGCTCGGCGTCTCCGTCGACTCCAAGTACACGCTGCGCGCGTGGGCCGAGCAGGAGGGCTACGGCTTCAGCCTGCTCGCCGACTTCTGGCCGCACGGCGACATCGCCAAGGAGTACGGCGTCTTCCTGCCGGAGAAGGGCTTCGCCAACCGGGCGACGTTCCTGGTGGACGAGGCGGGCATCATCCGCGCGTCCTTCATCACCGCCCCGGGCGAGGCCCGCTCGATCGAGGCCTACCGCGCCGCCCTGGAGCTGCTGCCCGCCCGGGTCTGACCGGCCGGATCGTCTCGGGGCGTCGGCCCGCAGGGAGGAGTTCTGGCCTGCGCGCGCGCCCATCGCCTCCCTAACGCGCCGTCATGAGGCGTGTCGCCCCGGAAACCCTCCCTTTCCAACCCGTTACTCTGGGGGAGAGGGCCTTTAGCTCAGCTGGTAGAGCGCCACGTTTACACCGTGGATGTCGTCGGTTCGATCCCGGCAGGGCCCACCGTGGCGCGGCGCGTCCTGAGTAGGCTGGCGGGGTGGGGGAACTGTACTGGTGGCTCGTGGCCGCCGAGCTCGCGCTCGCGGTGGTGACGTTCGTGGCGCTGTGCTTCGTGGTCGCGCCGTACGGCGGGCGGCACGGCCGGCCGGGCTGGGGGCCGACGGTGCCGTCGCGGGTCGGCTGGGTGGTCATGGAGGCGCCGGCCTCGCTCGCGTTCCTCGCGTTCTACCTGCTGGGCGCGCACCGGTTCGAGACGGTTCCGCTCCTGTTCCTGCTGCTCTGGCAGGCGCACTACGTGCAGCGCGCGTTCGTCTACCCGTTCCTGATGCGGTCCGGCTCGCGGATGCCGGTGCTGGTGATGCTGCTCGCCATCGTGTTCAACCTGCTCAACGCGTGGATCAACGCGCGCTGGATCTCCGAGTACGGCGACTATGCGCTCTCCTGGCTCGCCGATCCGCGGTTCTGGGTCGGGGTGGTCCTGTTCGCGGGCGGCTACGTGCTGAACGTGGGGTCCGACCGGATCCTGCGGGCGCTGCGGCGGCAGGGCGACGGTTACCGGGTCCCGATCGGCGGCGGCTTCCGGTTCGTGTCCAGCCCGAACTACCTGGGCGAGATCGTGGAGTGGATCGGCTGGGCGGTCGCGACCTGGTCGCTCGCGGGTGCGGCGTTCGCGCTGTACACGATCGCGAACCTCGCTCCGCGCGCCGTCGCCAACCACCGCTGGTACCGCGACACGTTCCCGGACTACCCTCCCGAGCGCCGCGCCCTGCTCCCACACCTGCTCTGAGGCGCGGTGTCGGCCGCCGTGGTTAGCCTGTGGCGGTGACGGAGAGCGTCGAGCAGTGGTGGGCCAGGCGGCAGTGGTCCAAGGGCACCGCCGTGCCCTACACCGTCGGGCGCTACCGCGACGACTGGGCCAGGTACCCGGTGCTCATCCGGCAATACCATCCCGACCTCAATCACGGGATCACGCTCAGCCAGGTCCCGCCCGCCGCGGACGTGTACCTGCTCTGGGAGTGCGACGCCGGGCACCGCTTCGTCGCGACGCCGGAAGAGCAGCGGTCGCGACCCGGCGGCACCCGGCGGCGGTCGGCGTGGTGCCCGGACTGCGCGGCGGGCGCGGTGCCGCGCCGCGTGCACCGGCCGGAGCCGGACGCGGGGATGCACCCGTGCGGCCACGCGCGCGACCCGCGCCGCATCGAGAACGACCCGGACGACGACCGCTGCTACCTGTGCCGGCGCCTCGACCGCAGCGAGCTGAGCAGGGAGGCGCTGCTCACGCTCGCCGCCCCCGGCTCGCGCGCAGCCGTATCGGCGGAGAACGGCACGTCCGGCCGCTACTGGTGGCAGGGCGCGCACGGCCACCCGGCCTACCAGGCGAAGATCGAGACGATCCTGGGTGGCAGGCGCTGCCCGGTCTGCCGGCATGCCCGCGGCGGCGCGGCGGACGTCGCCGTCGGCGAGGCGTTCGTCAGCCGGTGGGCGCCGAAGCCCGCGTCCGCCGCCGAGCCGGAGCTGAAGCGGCGCATCGGCGAGCGGCTCGCCGTCGACCTGGAGGCGAACGCGGTCCGGGTCGCGAAGCCGTTCTACTCGCACCTGGAGGTCTGGCCCGACATCCTGCTGCCCGAGCTGCGCGTCGCGATCGAGTACGACACGGTGGGCAGGCACGGCCTCGAGCACGTCGGGCCCCGCGAGGCGTCCGACCGCAGGAAGGACCGCCTGCTGCGCGCGGTCGGCTGGGAGGTGGTGCGCGTCCGCTGCGGGAAGCTGCTGCCGCTCGGGCCGTACGACGTGAGCGCGGGCGGCGTGACGGATGCGCTCGTCGCGCGCATCCTGGAGCGGCTGGAGGAGATCAGGGGCGCGCTGTTCGTGTCGGCGTACCTGCGCTGAGGACGCCGGCACCCTTGCGGGACCACGATCGGGGTCTCGTGCGCCCGGCGGCCGCTCGCTACGCTGACCGCGTACGGGCCGCATGACGAAGGAGGCCGCCCATGCCATCCATCCTGAATCCGTACCTGAACTTCCGGGCGCAGGCCCGCGAGGCGATGGACTTCTACCAGTCGGTCTTCGGGGGCACGCTGCAGCGCAGCACATTCGCCGAGTTCGGCATGGCGGAGGATCCGGCGGAGTCCGAGCTGGTGATGCACTCCCAGCTGACGACGGACGCCGGCTTCACGCTGATGGCCGCCGACGTCCCGCAGCGCATGGAGCTGAAGGAGGGCGCGCAGATCTCCATCTCGCTCAGCGGCGACGACGAGGCGGAGCTCAGCGGCTACTACGAGCGCCTCGCAGACGGCGGCAGAGTGATCGAGCCGCTGGCCAAGGCCCCGTGGGGAGACAGCTTCGGGATGCTCGTCGACCGCTACGGCGTCCAGTGGCTCGTGAACATCGCGGGCTCCCCAGCGCAGCAGGCCGGATGAGCGCGGGCGGGGAGGGTCCCGTCATCGCGGGCGTCCATCCCGGCCAGGCGTGCGCGGTCGTCGTGGAGGCGGCACGGCTCGCCGCCGCGATCGGACGGCCGCTGCTGTGCGCCCACGTCGGCGAGGACAGCTACCTGACCGAGTGGGACCGGCCGGGCGCGCGCGAGGTGGCGTCGCTGCATCCGGGGGCCGCCGCAGACCTCGCCGCGGGCGCCGCGCCGGGCGACGACTCGGCCGAGCAGGCCGCGCAGGAGGAGCTGGCGGCGAGCATCGCCCGCGCGCTGGACGGTGAGCAGACGGGGTGGACGCTGCGCCCGCTGGGCGGCGACCCCGCCAAGGCACTGGCCAGGCTCGCCGACGAGGTGGATGCGCGGCTGATCGTCGTCGGCACCAGGCAGAAGGGTTTCGCGCCCGCGCTGGAGGAGTTCCTCGCCGGGTCCGTCGCCGCGAAGCTCGCGCACGAGCAGGACCGCCCCGTCGTCGTGGTTCCGGTATCGCACGCCGCGGCCGAGCGGCTCGCGCCGCGGCAGTGAGCCCGGGGCGCCGTCCGCGAGAGCGGCCTCAGCGCGCGCTCGGGGCGAGGTCGCGCACCGCCGCGTCCAGGCTCCGGAAGTAGCTGCGCCGCGCGGGCAGTCCGAAGCGCGTCACCTCGTACATGCCGTCGAGGTCGCGGATTTAGCCGCGAACGCCGGGCGCGCCCGACGTGCTCACGCCGATGTCGTCGACTCGCCAGTGCCGGTCGGCGATCTCGTGCAGCTCCAGTCCGAGACGCTGGATTCTCGTGCGCGGGGTCACAGGAGGATCCAAGCGCGCCGCCGGCATCCCGCGGAAGGGGTTGACATGGTCATTCCCGCGGGACCGGTCGCGGCGTTATGGTCGAGCCGGACCGCCGGGGTCCGTGGGAGGGGTGGTCGTCATGTGTCGTTGGCTCGCATACTCGGGGGAGGCGATCAAGCCCGCGCTGCTGGTGCTGGACGCCCAGCACTCGCTGGTCGCCCAGTCGCTGAATTCGCCGCTCGGGGCGGAGACCGTGAACGGGGACGGCTTCGGCTTCGGCTGGTACCCGGAGGGGTCGAAGGCGGGCAGCATCCCCGCCCTGTTCCACAGCATCGAGCCGGCCTGGAACGACGAGAACCTGCGCGAGCTGACGGAGTCGATCGCAAGCCCCCTGTTCTTCGGGCACGTCCGCGCGGCCGGCGGGCCGCCGATCCAGCGCACCAACTGCCACCCGTTTCGGCACGAGAACTGGATGTTCATGCACAACGGCTTCCTCGGCGGGTTCCGCGAGATGAAGCGCGACCTCACCTTCGCTGTGGACCCGTCGCTGTACCCGGACATCCTCGGCACGACCGACTCGGAGGTCTTGTTCCACCTGGCGCTGACGCTCGGGCTGAAGGACGACCCGATCGGGGCGATGGCGAAGACGGTCAGGATGGTCGAGGAGGTCGGCGAGAAGCACGGGGTGAAGTTCCCGATGCAGGGCACGCTCGCGCTCTCCGACGGTGCGACGCTGTGGGCGTTCCGGTACTCGACCGCGCGCCGCAGCCGCAGCCTGTACCACTCGGTCGCGCTCCCGGAGATGCGGGAGATGTACCCGGAGGCGGCGCAGCTGGCGCAGTTCGGCGACAAGGCGAAGGTCGTCGTGTCCGAGCCGCTGAACGACCTGCCGGGCGCCTTCGTCGAGGTCGGCGAGTCGACGGTGGCCATCCTGAGCGACGAGGGCTACCACCACGAGCCCTTCCTCGACGACGGGGAGTGAGCGGCGCCGGGTTGGGTGATCTCCCCGATGCCCCGGGCCGGCGGGGACGCGCATCCTGACGGTATGAGCATCACGATGACCCGGATCGAGCAGCAGCGGATCGGCACAACGGAGGCGGACGGCCAGCCGGTCGCCTACGCCGTCAGCGGCGCCGGCCCGCTCCTGGTGTGCGTCCCCGGCTGGATCAGCGACGTCGAGCTCGGCTGGGCGATCCGGCCCGAGCGCGCGGTCGCCGAGGCGATCGGCCGCGGGCGCCGCGTCATCCGCTACGACCTGCCGGGCTGCGGACGCTCGCGACCGGCGACGGCCGCGCCGAGCATCCCGCTCGCCGTCGCGACCCTGGACGCGGTGATCGCGGCCGAGGGCGCCGGCCCGGTCGACCTGTACGCCGTGTCGTTCGGGGTGGCGGTCGCCCTGGCCTGGGCGGCCGCGCACCCGGACCGTGTGCGCTCCCTGGTGCTCTACGGCGGCTGGGCGGATGGTTCGGCGCTCGCGCCGCCGGAGCTGCGGGAGCGCATCCCCGCGCTGGTGCGCGCGCACTGGGGGCTCGGCTCCGACGTGCTCGCCGATATCTTCGCCGCCGACGCCGACGCGACCGGCCGTGCCTCGTTCGCGCGCTACCAGCGCGCCGCGGCGAGCGCCGCCACCGCGGCGGACATCCTCGCCCTCTCCTACCGGGTGGACGCGAGCGCGGACGCCCGCGCGGTGACCTGCCCGACGCTCGTCCTGCACCGTGCCGAGGATCGCGCAGTGCCGGTGGCGGAGGGGCGCCGGCTCGCCCGGCTGATCCCCGGCGCCCGGTTCGAGGCGATCCCCGGACGCTCGCACATCCCGTACCTCGGCGACGTCACCGCGCTCAGCACGCCGATCCTGCGCTTCCTCGGCATCGCGGGGCCGCCCGCCGCGCCGCCCGCGCTGACGCCCCGGCAGCTCGAGGTCGCCGCGCTCGTCGCCGACGGGCTGACCAACCGCGAGATCGCGCTGGCGCTCACGATCACCGAGAAGTCGGCGGAGTCGCACCTGGAGCACATCCTCACCCGGCTCGGCTTCCGCTCCCGCGCGCAGATCGCCGCGTGGTACGCCTCCGGGAGCCGGTCGTGAGCGGGGCGGGCGCGGCGGTGGCCGAGCACGACGTCGTGATCGTCGGCGCCGGGTTCGCCGGGATCGCCGCCGCGTGGCGGCTCCTCGAGGCCGGCCGCGGCGACGTCGTGGTGCTGGAGAGGGCCGACGAGCTGGGCGGCACGTGGCGGGACAACCGCTACCCGGGCGCGGCGTGCGACATCCGCAGCGACCTGTACTCGTTCTCGTTCGCGCCGAACCCGGACTGGCGGCACGCCTACGGGCGGCAGGAGGAGATCCTCGGCTACCTGCGCGGGGTGGCGGAGTCGCACGGCATCCTGCCGCACATCCGGTTCGGGACGGAGCTGCTGGCGGCCGTCTGGGAGGAGGGAGCGGACCGGTGGCGGCTGCGCACCACGACGGGGGAGCTGAGCGCGCGCGTGCTGCTGAGCGGGCACGGCCCGTTCGGGGACCCGAGCATCCCGCGCATCGCCGGCGCGGAGTCGTTCGCGGGGGTGAGCATGCACTCCTCGCGCTGGGACCCGTCCGTCCCCATCGACGGCGCGCGCGTCGGCGTGATCGGCACCGGGGCGTCGGCGATCCAGGTCGTCCCCGAGCTGGCGCGCACGGCGGGGACGCTCACCGTCTTCCAGCGCAGCGCGCCGTGGATCATCCCGCGGCACGACCGGCCGACGAGCGCGCGCCGGCGCGCGCTGTTCCGGCGGCTGCCGGTGCTGCAGCGGCTGTCCCGCGGCACCGAGTTCGTGCTCGACGACGCGCGCTGGTTCGGGTTCGCCTCCCCGGTGCTCGGGGCCGGGATCGCCGGCTACGCGCGCCGGCACCTGCGCAGGCAGGTGCGGGACGAGCGGCTGCGCTCTGCGCTGACCCCGGACTACCGGATCGGCTGCAAGCGCGTGCTGGTCTCCGACGACTACTACCCGGCGCTCGGCAGCCCGAACGTCGAGCTGGTCACCGACCGCATCGAACGGCTGGAGCCGGAGGGGGCCGTCACGGCGAGCGGCAGGCGGATCCCGCTCGACGTCGTCGTGTACGCGACCGGGTTCGACGCGACCCGCCCGCACATCGCGGAGCGCATCGTCGGCGCGGGCGGCCGCACGCTCGCCGAGGTGTGGGCCGATGGGATGTACGCGCTGCGCGGGGCGACCGTGCCCGGCTTCCCGAACCTGTTCCTGCTGCACGGCCCCAATGCGGCGCTCTCGCACAACAGCGCCGTCTACATGATCGAGCGTCAGGTGCACTACGCCGTGCAGGCCGTCACGCTCTCACCGGCGGACGCCGTCCTGGAGGCGACGCCCGCGGCCGTCGCGGCCTACCGCGCCCGGATCGGCAGGGCGCTCGCGCGAGGCGTGTGGTCGACCGGAGGCTGCTCCAGCTACTACCTGGACGCGGGCGGCGCGAACACCTTCCTGTGGCCGTACCGCGCGGCCCGGTTCGCCCGGGAGACGCGGCGGTTCGACCCGAGGGAGTACACGGTGCGCCCGAGCCTTGCCAAAGCGGAGCGGGCGCGCGCATCCTGACCGCATGGATGCACTCCCGATCGTCTACGTCCGCGGCTACGCGGGCCCGAGCAGCCAGATCGACGTGACCGTCGACGACCCCTTCTACGGGTTCAACGAGGGCGCGACGCACGTGCGGGTGGGCGGTGACGGCGACCCGATGTTCTACCAGTTCGAGGGGCCGCTGCTGCGGCTGATGACCGAGCACGGCTACCAGTTCCTGGTCCGCGGCGACCAGAGGCGCTTCCTGGAGAGCGGAACCGAACCGCTCACGCCGAAGTCGGTCTGGGTGCACCGGTACTACGACGAGGTCGCCACCACCTTCGCCGCGCCCAAGAAGCGCAACTTCCTGGAGGGCATCGTCGACGCGATCACCAGCCACGTCGACGACAACGGCTTCGACATCGAGCGCGCCGCCGCGGAGCTCTACGACCTGGTCATCCGCGTCCTCGAACGCACCGGAGCGCCGAAGGTGAACCTGGTCGCGCACTCGATGGGCGGGCTGGTGGCGCGCTGCATGATGCAGAAGGTGTGCGAGACGCCGGTGGACGGGACGCCGCGGCGGCACGCCAGGGACATCGTGGCGAAGCTGTTCACCTACGGGACGCCGCACGGCGGCATCCAGCTCGTCCTCGGCGCGGCGAACTGGGCGATGGACGCGTTCGGGCCAGCCGGCTCCGACGTGTTCTCGCCGTCCAAGATGTACGGCTACCTCACGCCGGGGAAGAACTTCGGCGATCGGGCGCCGGCCGGCGACGGCTGGGACCCGCAGCGCATCCCGCCGGAGATCTTCGACGCGGACGACGTGTTCTGCCTGATCGGCACCGATCCGAACGACTACACGCTCGCACGCGTCGCGGTGGGCCCGCGCAGCGACGGGCTGGTGCTGATCGAGCACGCCTACGTGCGCGGGGCGCACCGCGCGTACGTCTACAAGTCGCACTCCGGACGCTACGGCGAGGTCAACTCGGAGGAGGGCTACCAGAACCTCTCGCGGTTCCTGTTCGGCAGCTGGATGGCGGCCATCGCCTTCGCCGGACTGCCCTCCAGCACGGAGGGCCTCGACCCGGAGGACGCCTGGCAGGCCGACATGGGGCTGTCCATCCGCGGGCTCCCGATCGTGATGTCGGAGCAGCAGGCCGCGCACTGGTGCCCGATCCAGCTGAACGCGGAGATCCGGCACGAGAAGGACAGTGTCGACGCGCCCATCCCGATCGTCCGCACGTTCCTGTTCGCCAAAGAGCCGCCGGTCGGCGGAGCGCGTACGGATGCGGAGCTGCTGTCCCGCTACGCCCTGCGATTGCGCGTCTACAAGCTGACCGAGAACAACGGCGGCTTCGACTTCGCCGACCACCTGGAGCAGATCTCGGACTGGAGCGACACCCTGATCGTCGACATCGGCCCGGAGGAGGACGGCTCCGGGTTCGGCGCCTGGACGTGCTGGAACAGCCGGCTCGTCGGCCCGATCGAGGCCACACCGCGGATGCCCGATCGGCTGCAGCTGACCGGGCGCGACGACGGCACGTTCACCGGGACGGTGCCGCTGCCGGACGTGGCGAGGGGGCTGCCGGTGTTCGGCGCCGACGCGTCGTTGGCGGTGACGGTCGCCCGCCGCGCCCCGGTCGTCGCGGTCCCGGCGGCCGGCTGAGCGGCGGACCGTTCGCAGCGGGCCGCTCGCGCCGGGCCGGCGTTCCGTGCCAGGATCGTGTCGACGTCGCACGAGGGGGGACACAGATGCCGACGACAGAGTATCCGCGCGTGGATCCGGGGGTGGCCTCGCGCCTGCCGGCCGGGCCGATCCTGATGCGGCTGCGCGGCCTGCTGGTGAGCACGGGCATCGCCGCGTTCGTCTACAGCGCGCTCGCCAACAGCAGCAGGATGGAGTGCACGGGCGGGGGCGGCTCCGACCGGAGCCCGGCCGCGTCCATGTGCGCGGGCCTGACGGCGCACCCGAGCTGGCTGGTGTACGCGGCGTTCGCCGTGATCCTGTTCGTGGCGATCGGTAGGGTCGCCCGCCGGGCGACGACGGTGCCGGAGGCGCTGCGCACGCTCGACCGGGCGGCGATCCTGATCATCGCGGTCGCGCTGGTGTCGGTGGTGATCGGTACGGTCTGGATGTTCCTGATCCCGCTCGATCCGGTACGGGGGAGCGGCACGACGATCCTCCCGTTCCCGTTCGTGTGGGCGGAGCTGACGTTCACCCCGGCGCCCTGAGCGGCCCGACACGACCTTCGAGGAGGAAGCCATGTCCGCAGAACCCCGTCCCGTCGACCCGCCCGAGCTGTTCCGGAGCCCCGCGTTCGCGCAGGGGATGATCCTCCCGGCCGGGCCGGTGCTCGTGGTTGGCGGCCAGAACGGCGTCGACGCCGAGGGCACGCTGCTGGAGGGGCTGCAGGCGCAGACCGGGCAGGCGCTCCGCAACGTGCTGAGCGTCCTGGCCGCGGCGGGCTGCGGCCCGGAGCACGTCGCGAAGCTGACCATCCACCTGGACCCGTCGGTCGACCCGACGGAGGCGTACGGCGCGACGCGCACGGTCTGGGGCGACCACCGCACCGCCGTCACCGTGCTCGGCGTCGCGCCGGCCCGCCCCGGCGCGCTGGTCGAGATCGACGCGCTCGCCTCCGTCCCGGAGCAGACCCCCTCCACCGACTGACCCCGTCCGGTACGACCGTCCCCGCGCGAGTGGGGGCGGCACGTACCGAACGGGGACGGTCAGCGAGCGGCGCGGTCGAAGCGTGCGCCGGCCGGGTCGGCGGGCAGGAGCGTCAGCACGAGCACCGCGATCCAGCCGACCAGCGGGACGAAGGAGAGCAGCCAGAACGCCCCGCTGAGGTTCGCGTCGTGCAACCGGCGCCACACCAGCGCCAGCGTCGGGACGATCGTGGCAAGACCCCAGGCGAGCGCCAGGACAGCGGCGACGACGATCCCGGCATCGAGGTGGAAGCCTCCGCCGCGCGGGCGCGCCAGCAGCGAGGGGACGTAGATCGCCTCGATCGCGATCCCGACGGCGCCCGAGAACAGCACCCACCACCAGTACTCGCTGCGGCTGGCGCGGCCGTGGAAGTCCGCGTACTTGCGCCAGAACCGGGCGAAGGCGGCGGAGAAGGGCGCCCCGTAGTACGGCAGCTCGAGCGGGACGGCCTCCCGCGAGGAACCCGGTGCGGACACGGCGCCCTCCCTGCCCGGTTCGCCACGAACCGTGCCCGCAGGCTAACCCCGCAACCTGACGCGCTGCTCGGACTCGCTGAGAGACCTCACCGAGGCCGGCCGGCGGCGAGGTCGTCGTGGAGAGCGCGCACGGCGGCCTCGACGGTCGCCTGGACCACCTCGGCGGGCTCGCCGACGAACCGCAGGTGCTCGACGGTCAGGGCGCCGCGTCGGCCGTGCGCGAGGAACACCGTGCCGGCAGGCCGGCCCTCCTCCGGGCCCGGGCCGCCCGCGCCGGTCACCGCGGCGACGACCTCCGCGTCCAGCAGCCGGGCGACGCCCTCGGCCATCTGCTCCGCGCACGCGGCGGTGATGACCGGTCCCGGCTCGACGCCGAGGACATCGAACTTGACGTGCTCGGAGTACGCGACGACCCCGCCGACGAACCAGCGGCTCGCCTGCGGGGCGGAGCCGAGCGCCGTGGCGATGGCGCCCGAGGTGAGCGATTCGGCGACCGCGATGCGCACGCCGGAGGCGGCGGCGGTGTCAGCGATCCGTTCGAGGGTGTCGTCGATGGCGATGGCGAGGTCCTTCCGTCCGTCCGTCGGTCGTCAGTCGTGCACGGCGAGCCGGCCGACAACGAGTCCGCTGCGCGGGAGCGTGGGGAACCGGCGCAGGCTCACGCGCAGGTCCTGCTCCGGCACCGCGTAGTGGATGCGGCGGGTCAGCAGGCGCACCCCCGCATCCATGAGGTCGAGCGTCACCGGCTCGCCGGGGCAGCGGTGGTCGTCGGCGTAGTGTCCGCCGCCCTGCGGGATGAGCGTGTTCGGTTCGATCGCGCGACCGCCGAAGCGTTCGGGGTCGAACCGGCCGGGCGCCTCCCACAGCGCGGGGTGGTGGTCCGTCGCGTACAGGTCGAGCGCGACCCGGGCGCCGGCCGGGAACCGCCTGCCGTCCCACTCCAGGTCCCGTGCGGCGCGTCCGGCCACGAACGGGAAGAACGGGTAGAACCGGCGCACCTCGTTCGAGAACCGGCGCACGTCGTCGCTCTGGGCCGAGCCGAGCCGCCCACGCCACGCCGGGCGCCGTTGCAGCGCCAGCGCAGCGAAGGTCAGGAACCAGGCGACGGCGACGACCGGTCGCAGGATGTTCAGCAGCTCGACGGCGGCGATCTCCGGCGGCAGCGGGTCCGGCTCGCCGTACGCGGCCAGCACCGCGAGCGGAGAACCCGGGGGAGCGGACGGCGCGTGCCGCTCGCGCGCGACGGTCTCCGCCAGCAGCCGCTCCGCGTCCCGGCGCCGCAGCCGCGCGAACCAGTTGACGGGGCCGACCGTCCCGGCCGCCGCGATCATCCGCTGCAGAGCGCCGCTGCGCTCCAGCTCGGCGGCGACGCGTTCTGGCAGGCCGGTCCACGCGCACACCGCACGCAGCAGCGACAGCGAGAACAGGTCGATCAGCCGCACCTCGCCACCGGCGCACGCGCGTGCGGCAGCCGTGAGCTCGCGCTCGAACACCTCGACCAGTCCGCCCGCCGCGCCGTCCGTCAGCAGCCCGAGGAACAGGGCCTTGCGCTGCCGGTGCGCCGCGCCCTCGAGCGCCTGCACGCTGCCCTCGTCCTGCAGCAGGTGCTGCACGGACGCGGGCATCGCCCCCGCCCGGGTGAACCGGCCGCCTTCGGAGAAGAACCGGGCGGCGTCGGCCCCGCGCAGCAGCGTCAGCGGCACGCCTTCCAGCCGCGTCGTCGCGACGTCGGCTCCTGCCCGCTCGAACCGCCGCGTCCCGAACAGGTAGCCCTCCCGCACGAACGCCAGGGTCTCGTCACGCATCCGCATCCCCTCCCACGCCAACGCAACCGGTTCCCGCGGGCGCGCGCAAGGAGTTGACAGCCCTCAATCCCCGGTTCCGGCCAGACGCGGCGAGTAGCGCACGGCGCCCTCCCGGAGGGTCACCGCGTCCTCGCCCAGCGCAGCGAGGTCCTCCCACAGCACCAGGAACGAGCCGCGCTCCCGCCAGGCGAACCAGCGCGCGAGGAGCGCCGGGGCGTTGACGCCGGTGCGCTCGTAGCCGAGGAACGAGGACGACGAGCGCGGGCTGACGATCAGTTCGAACACGCGCGGGGTGGACAGCAGCCGGCCGTCGCTGCGGTCCATCGCGAAGCGTACGTCGACCACGACGCCGAGCCGCTCGCCTCCCGCATCCCGCACCGGCCGGTCGATCAGGTCACTCAGGATCATGGCGGCCTCCCGGGATGTGGGCCATCACGTGGTCGCGCAGCCAGCGCTCCACCCAGCCGGCGTCGAAGTGCTCCGCTCGCACACCGGTGCGCAGGACGATCCCGACGTCCGCGATGGTGCGCCAGGGGATGCGCACGAACCGCGAGCGCGGCGGCCGGCCGCCGAACACGCGCGTCGCGAAGACGGGACCGGTGAGCAGCGCGTCCAGTGTCGGCGGCGCGTCCGGGTCGAGGTGCGCCGCATCCTCCGGGTCGCTCAGCTCGATGTCGTCGACCGTGGTCACCGGGACGCCGTCCGGGTCGAGGATCTGCCGGTCGAGCAGGTCGAGCTGGGCGTCCAGCACGCGGCCGGCGACGCGGGGAGGATCGGGGAACGCGCTCATGCTCCCGCTCCCGTGATGATCATCAAGGGGATGGCCGCGATCGACGCGACCAGGATGAGGGCGAGGAAGACCAGCCCGAAGAAGTTGGTCGTCCTCCCGTTGACCTTGTCTCCCATGTACTTCGGGTCGTTCGCGATGACGAGGATGGGCAGATAGGTCAGCGGCAGCGCGATCGCCGAGAACACCACGGAGAACTCGGTGACCTGAACCGGGTCGACGCCCGTGAACAGGATGCCGAGCCCGACCACCAGCGACAGGATCATCGTCGCGTGGAACCGGGACGCCGACGCGGGCCGCCGGAACTTGCCCCACGGCCAGCCGAAGAACTGGGCGAGCGTGTAGCCGCTGGAGAGCGTCACCTCCAGCGCGGCGCCGAACGTGGCGGCGACGAAGCCGAGCAGGGCGATGATCACCCCGATCTTCCCCGCCGCCTGCGCGACGGGGAGCACGGTCTCCGACAGCGACGTCACCGCGATGCCCTTCGGCAGCAGGACGATGCTGGCGCACGCCGCGATCGACAGCGACAGCAGGCCGCCGAGCGGGAAGCCGACGAGCACGTTCAGCCGCGACTGCTTGAGGTCCTTCGCCGTCCACTTCTCCTCGATCGCGCCGGAGGAGAAGAAGAATACCTCGTACGGCGTCATCGCCGCGCCGAACAGGGCGACGGCGTAGTACCAGTACGTCCACGGCGACTCGTCGGTGTGCGGGGAGGGCTGCACCAGGATCTGCGAGCCGAGCGCCGACCAGTCCGGGTGCAGCAGGAACACCGCGACCGCGAAGACGACGAGCGCGAGGCCGAGCAGCCCGGTCACGTTCTCGAGGATCGAGAACTTCACGCGCCAGATCACGATCCACACCGCGATCGCGGCGACCGGGAACCACAGCGCGGGGGCGATGCTGGAGGCGAGCTGCAGCGCGAGCGCGATGCCGCCGACCTCCGCGGTGAGCGTGAGCAGGTTGATCAGGAACGACGCCGACAGGTTCGCCAGCGCCAGCCGGGCGCCGAGCCGCTCGCGGATGATCTCGAACGTCGCGCGCCCGCTCACCGCGGCGACGCGGCCCGACATCTGGGCGAACAGGCAGATGCCGACCACGCCCACCAGCACGGCCCAGGTCAACGTCATCCCGAACCGGGACCCGACGACGCTGTTCGTCACCAGATCGCCGATGTCGACGAAGCCGCCGATGGCGGTGAGGACGCCGAGCGCGACGGCGAAGAGGCCCTTCATCCGCGCTCCATCCGCTTGGACCCCGCGGCCAGCTTCTGCGCGATGCCGTCGAGGCGCTCGCTGAGCCGCGCAGCGGCGGACGGGGTCAGCCGCCCGGCGCTGTCCGCGTCCTGCGCGGTGAGCACGGCATCCTGAGCGCTGCGCACGAGCGCGATCATGTTGTCCCGCGCCGCGCCGATGCCGCCGGTCGCCGTCAGCTCGGACAGGCTCGTCGCCGCGTCGCCGAGCGCCTTCCCCGAATCGCTCAGCGCGGTGTCGAGCACACCGGGCGTCAGGCGGTCGTTCGCCTCCAGCCCCAGCGAGAGCCCGGCCGAGCGGGCGCTGGACGCGGCGGTGCCGGCCGTCTGGGCGAGCGAGGACCGCGCCTGAGCGTCCGCGCTGCACCCGGTCAGGAGCACGGCCACGAGCGCCAGGGGGAGGAGTGCGCGCCGCTTCACGTCCCGACACGGTACGCGCGGAGAACGGCCGGCGGAAGCTCTGCCCTCACGGCTGTCATGCTGAGGCCGGGCGCACACCCGATCCCGGCGCCTCGCAAGGGGTTGTGCCGCAGTCTGCGCGCGGCGCACGGTGTCGTCATGGACAAGACCCGGATCGATGGCGCCCGGATCGGAGACTCCCGGATCACGGACGTCTGGGGCGCCAGGACACCGTACGCGAACGGCGAATGGCCGGCGCGCGTCGACACGATGCTCGCCGACGGTGTGACCGAAGCGGACGTCGAGCGCTGGGTGCGGTCGGCGTGCGTGCTGTGCAGCAACGGCTGCGGCCTCGACATCGCCGTGAAGGACGGCAGGATGGTCGGCGTGCGCGGCCGCGCCGACGACGCGATCAACCGCGGCAGGCTGGGGCCGAAGGGCCTCTACGCCAGCTGGCAGGCGATGGAGGCACGCGACCGGCTGACGACGCCGCTCGTCCGCCGCGACGGCGAGCTGGTGGAGGCGAGCTGGGACGAGGCGATGGAAACGATCGTCGCGCGCAGCCGCGCGCGGCTGGAGGAGATCGGCCCGCTCAGCCACGGCTTCTACACCAGCGGCCAGCTCTTCATCGAGGAGTACTACGCACTCGCCGTGATCGGGAAGGCGGGCATCGGCACGCCGCACATGGACGGCAACACCCGGCTGTGCACCGCGACCGCCGCGCAGGCGCTCAAGGAGACGTTCGGCGCGGACGGCCAGCCCGGCTGCTACGAGGACGTGGACGAGTGCGACGCCCTGTTCCTGTGGGGCCACAACATGGCGGCGACCCAGACCGTGCTCTGGTCGCGCGTGCTCGACCGGCTGGCGGGGCCCAACCCGCCCCGGCTGGTCGCCGTCGACCCGCGCAGGACGCCGGTGGCCGAGCGCGCCGACGTCCACCTCGCGGTCCGTCCCGGCACGAACCTGGCGCTCATGCACGCGCTGGTGCGCGAGCTGCTCGTGAACGGCTGGACGGACGAGGAGTTCCTGCTCGCGCACACCATCGGCCTCGACGAGCTGCGCGGGCTGTGCGAGGAGTGGACGCCCGAACGCGCGGCCGAGGTGTGCGGCGTTGACGCGGCGGACATCCGGGAGGCGGCGCGCATCTTCGCGACCTCCGAGCGCGTGCTCTCCACGGTCCTGCAGGGCTTCTACCAGTCGTCGCAGGCGACGGCCTCGGCGTGCCAGGTCAACAACCTGCACCTGCTGCGCGGGATGCTGGGGCGCCCGGGCGCCGGCATCCTGCAGATGAACGGCCAGCCGACCGCGCAGAACAACCGGGAGTGCGGCGCCGACGGCGACCTCCCCGGATTCCGGAACTGGGAGAACCCGGAGCATGTCGCCGACTTGGCCCGGCTGTGGGGCGTCGACCCGCTGGTCATCCCGCACTGGGCGGCGCCGACCCACGCGATGCAGCTGTTCCGGTACGCCGAGCAGGGCTCGCTGCGCTTCCTCTGGGTGTCGGCGACCAACCCGGCGGTCTCGCTGCCGCAGCTCGCCCGGATCCGGGACGCGCTCGCGACCGACTCGCTCTTCCTCGTGGTGCAGGACCTCTACCTGACCGAGACCGCCCGCCTCGCCGACGTCGTGCTGCCCGCCGCGGGCTGGGGCGAGAAGACCGGGACGTTCACGAACGCCACGCGCACCGTCCACCTGTCGGAGAAGGCGGTCGAGCCGCCCGGGTCAGCGCGCAGCGACCTCGACATCTTCCTGGACTACGCCCGCCGGATGGGCTTCCGCCGCGACGACGGAACGCCGCTGCTGGACTGGGCCGGGCCGGAGGACGCGTACCGGGCGTGGCAGGAGTGCTCGCGCGGGCGTCCCTGCGACTACACCGGCATCTCGTACGACGACCTCCGCGCCGAGAGCGGCATCCACTGGCCGAGGCGCGCGGCGGAGCGGGAGAGCGTGACCCGGCTGTACACCGACGCCGACTTCCCGTCCCGGCCGGACTACTGCGAGACGTTCGGGCACGACCTGCTCACCGGCGCGACCGTCGGCGAGGAGGCGTACACGGCGCTGCAGCCGGGGGGCAGGGCGATCCTGAAGTCGGCGCCGTACACCGGCCCGCACGAGGCCCCGGACGACGAGTACCCGTTCCGGCTGACGACGGGCCGCAGCGTCTACCACTTCCACACCCGCACCAAGACGGGACGCACGCCGGAGCTGAGCGAAGCGGCGCCGTCGGTGTGGCTGGAACTGGCCCGCGAGGACGCCGAGCGGCAGGGCATCGCCGACGGCGAGCTGGTGGAGGTGCGTTCCCGCCGCGGCCGGATCGTCGCGCCCGTTCGGATCACCGGCATCCGCGCCGGCACTGTGTTCGCGCCGTTCCACTACGGCTACTGGGACGCACCGCCCGGGGCGGAGGAGCGGCACCCGACCGCCGCCAACGAGCTGACGCTCACGGAGTGGGATCCGGTGTCCAAGCAGCCGCTGTTCAAGACGGCCGCGGTCTCCGTGCGGCCGTGGGGAGGTGCGTCGTGAAGCTGCCCGTCTACCTCGGCCTGCTGGCCGAGTCAGAGTCGACGCTCGCGGAGAGCTATCGCCAGGTCGCCGAGGCGCACGGCGACGAGCCGGACGTGCACGCCCTCTGCCTGAGCCTCGCCGCGCAGTGCGACGCGCACCGGGAGCGGCTCCAGCCGGTCATCGACCGGGTGGGGGAGTCGACGGAGGACGACGAGCCGGAACGCTTGCACGCGGACGCGCTGTCCGAGCCGCGCAGCGGACCGCTCGGCCTGCTGCGCGACCTGCAGGACCTCTACCTGCTGGCGAGCATGACCGACATCACCTGGTCGATGATCGGTCAGTCGGCGATGGCGCTGCGGGACGCGGAACTGCTCTCGGTCGTCCAGGCGTGCGACACAGAGACGGCTGTACAGCTGCGCTGGCTGCGGACCAGGATGAAGCAAGCCGCGCCGCAGGCCCTGATCGCGGCGCGCTGAAGGGGACGGGACATGGAACCGGAGCAGTTGGACGACTATGCGCGGCGCGCGGCGGCAGAGCTGGGCGTCGCCATCGAGGACGGGGACGTCGCGGTCCTGCTGGACCTCGCGAGGGACGCCGCGCACGGCGTCGCACGCCCGGCGGCGCCGCTCACGGCCTACCTCGCCGGCCTCGCCGTCGGCTCCGGACGGAGCCTGGAGGACGCGGTCGCCGCCCTGCGGACCGTGATCGGCGGTGAGCAGCGGTGACGCCGTGGGAGCAGGCGGCGGAGGCGGCGTAAGCGCTGGGCGCCGCACGGCCGACGGAGCAGGAGGACGTCCCGGCGTCGCACGCGCTCGGCCGCACGCTCGCGGCCGAGGTGCGCAGCGGGCGGGCCCTGCCGACCTTCGACAACTCGGCGATGGACGGCTGGGCGGTGGCAGGCGAGGCGCCGTGGCGGCAGGGCGCGCCCGTGCTCGCCGGCGACGCGCCGGACGGCCGGGTGCTGCAGAGCGGGGAGGCGCGCCCGAGCGCGACCGGCGCGCCCGTCCCGCCAGGAACGCTCGGCATCCTCCGCGCGGAGGCCGGGATCGTGGACACGGTCGACGGCGGCACCCTGGTCGACACCCTCGGCGTACCGGAGCCCGGCCAGGACATCCGGCTGCGCGGCGAGGAGGTGGACGTCGGGGAGGTGCTGCTGACCACGGGCGAGGTCGTCGGTCCGCCCGCCCTCGGACTGCTCGCTGCTGCGGGTGTCGCCCGCGTTCCCGTGCGGGAGCCGGCCGTCGTGGACTTCCTGCCGATCGGCGACGAGCTGAGCGGAGCCGCGGAGGCACCCGGCCGCGTCCCGGACGCGCTGGCCCCGACGATGCCGGCACTCCTCGGGCCGTACGGCGCGGAGTGCAGCGTGCGCACGCCGATCCCGGACCGCACCGGAGCGCTGCTGGACGCGCTCGCCGCGGGGACGGCGGCAACGCTTGTCACCTCCGGCGGCACCGCGCACGGCCCGGCGGACGTGGTGCGGCCCGCCCTCGACGCGCTCGGGGCGCGCATCCTGGTCGACGGGATGGCCGTGCGGCCGGGCGGCTCGGTGATCCTCGCCGAGCTCCCGGACGGGAGGGCGCTGCTGGCGCTGCCCGGCAACCCGCTCGCCGCCGTGGTCGGCGCGTTGCTGCTGGCGGGACCGCTGCTGCTCGGCCGGCTGCTGCGCCCGCTGCCCACCCTGCCCGCGCTGCCGTCCTGGCCCGCGGAGGCGGTGGACGGCCGGGTGCGGGCCGTCGTGTGCCGGCTGCACGACGGCGTCCTGGTCGCGGTGCCGCACCAGCGCTCGGGGATGCTGCGCGGGCTCACCGCTGCGACCCACCTCGCGCTCGTCTCCTCCGGCGACACCCGGCTGCTTCGGCTGCCCTGGTCGGAGTGACCGGCCGCGGCCGCCGCCGTCAAGGGGCTCGCCATCGGCGGCCGACCGGGGGATGCTCGGGTGGTGATCCCTGCCCTCGACCAGACACCCGCCATCGACCGCCCCGATCCCGGCAGCCCGGCGCTCGAGAGCTACCTCGCTGTCGCCGCAGAGGCCGACGGGCACGTGGCGCCCCTGCTCGACGCGCTCGCCGGGCTTGCCCCGGCCGACCTGCTGCCGCTCCCGGGCTCCGGGGCCACGCTCGACCGGTTCCGCGGCCTCGCGCGAGTCGCCGCGGCCGACGTGACGGCGGCCAGGGTGCTCGAACCGCACCTCGACGCGGTCGCCATCCTCGCGGAGGCGGGCGAGCCCGCCCCGCCGGCGGGCAGCACCTGGGGCGTGTTCGCCGCCGAGGCTCCGGGCGCGGAGACGCGCGCGGTGCGCACCGGCGCCGGCTGGGCGCTGGATGGACGCAAGGCGTGGTGCTCGCTGGCGGGATCCCTCACGCACGCGCTGGTGTCGGCCGTCACCGACGACGACGGCGGCCGCCGCCTGTTCGCCGTCGCCCTGCGCGACGAGCGCGTGCGCGTCGAGCCGGCCGGCTGGGTCGCGCACGGGCTCGCCGAGGTCGAGAGCGGCCCGGTCCGGTTCGACGCCGCCCCCGCGACCCCGGTCGGCGCGACCGGCTGGTACCTCGACCGGCCCGGCTTCCGCTGGGGCGGCATCGGAGTGGCGGCGTGCTGGCTGGGCGCGACGCTGCCCCTCCTCGGCGCGGTGACGGGGAAAGCGCGCTCGCGCCAGGACGACGCGCTCACGGGCGCGCGCGCCGGGGCGCTGCACCGCAGCGTGCACGCCGCACGGCTGGCGCTGGCCGACGCCGCCGCGCGCATCGACGGCGGAGCGGAGCGGGAGCCCGCCGCGCTCGCGCACACGGTCCGCGGCCTCGCCGCCGACGCCGCCGTCGAGGCGCTCGCGTGCGCGAGGGACGTGCTCGGCCCGGCCGCGCTCGCGTTCGACGCCTCCCTCGCCCGCCGCTGCGCCGACCTCGAGCTGTACGTCGCGCAGTACCACCGGGGCAGGGACGACGCCTCGCTGGCGCGCCACCTGGGCGAGGAGGACGCGTCGTGGTGACGTTCGATCCGCTCCTCGCCCTGACCCCGGCGGCCGTCTGGCAGGACGCGTCGCGCCGCGCGAGCGGCGAACCGCTGACCCGCGCCGACCTCGCCGGGTTCGACTCGGTGGTGGTGTTCTCCGCGCATCCCGACGACGAGACGCTCGGCGCCGGGGCGACCATCGCCGCGGCCGCCGCCCTCGGCCGCCACGTCTCCGTGGTGGTCGCGACGTGCAGCGAGCCCGGCCGCCGCGCGGAGCTCGACGCGGCCGTCGCCGCGCTCGGCGTCCGCGCGGGGACCACCTGGCTCGACCTGCCGGACGGCGGGCTGAAGCACCATCAGGACGAGCTGGAGGCCGCGGTCGCCCACGTCCTCCCGACCGGCGGCGCGGGCACGAGGCTCGTGCTCGCGCCGTGGCCCGGCGACCGGCACGGCGACCACCGCACCCTTGGCCGGGTCGTCGCGCGCGCCGCGCGGGAGGCCGGCGACCGCGTCCTGCTGTACCCGATCTGGCTGTGGCAGTGGGGGACGCCGGAGGACGTCCCGTGGGAGCGCGCGGGCGGCTACCGCCCCACCGACGACGAGCGCGACCGCAAGCGCGCGGCGCTCGACGCGTTCGTCTCCCAGCGCCACACGCCGGAGACGCCGGACGGCGTGCTGTCGCCCGAGCTGCTGGCGCGCGCGGTCGACGGCGACGAGCTGTTCATCGCACCGGTCGCCGATCCGCTCGCCGCCCACTTCGAACGCCTGCACCGGGAGGCGGACGACCCGTGGGGTGCGCGCACGCGCTGGTACGAGCGGCGCAAGCGACGCCTGCTCACCGCGTCCCTGCCCCGCGAGCGGTACGGCAGCGGGTTCGAGATCGGCTGCTCCAACGGCGAGACCTCCGCGGCGCTCGCGGAGCGCTGCGGCAGGCTGCTGAGCGTGGATGCGGCCGCCTCCGCTGTCGCCCTCGCCCGCGAGCGCACGGCCGGGCTGCCCGGTGTCGCCGTCGAGCGGATGCGGGTGCCGGAGCAGTGGCCGTCCGGCCGCTTCGACCTGATCGTCGTCTCCGAGGTCGCCTACTACCTGGCGGCGGACCAGTGGGCGGCCTGCTCCGAACGCATCGCCGCGTCCCTGGCTCCCGGCGGGCACGTCGCGCTGTGCCACTGGACGGGCACAGCCGACGACTTCGCGCAGTCCGGGGCGCAGGCGCACGCCGCCTTCGCCGCGCGGAGCGGACTGCGCCGGATGGTCGGGCACACCGAGGACGAGTTCCTGCTCGAGGTATTCGGATGACCGTGCGGCACCTCGTGGTCGCCGTCCCCGCCCGGGACGAGGAGCCGACCCTCGCGGCGTGCCTGCGCTCCCTCGGCCGGACGCGCGAGCGCATCGCCATCCCGTCGACCGTCGTCGTGGTCCTCGACTCGTGCACCGACGGATCGGCGGACGTGCTGCGCCGGTTCCCCGACGTGATCGCCGCCGAGCGGACGCACGGGAACGTCGGGCTCAGCCGCGCGGACGCGGTCGCGATCGGTCTCGGCGCCGTCCCGACGCCGCCGGAGCAGACCTGGCTCGCGTTCACCGACGCGGACAGCACCGTCGCGCCGGGCTGGCTGGGGGAGCACCTGGCGGCCGAGCGGGCGGCGGACGCGTACGTCGGCGCGGTGATCCCGCGGCTCGGCGACCTCGACGCTCCCCGGCGCAGGGCGTGGCGGCGCAGCCACGGCCCCGGCGCGACCGTCGGGCACGTGCACGGGGCCAACCTCGGCGTGCGGGCCAGCGCGTACGCCGCGGTCGGCGGCTTCCGGCCGCTCGCGGTGGGCGAGGACGTCGACCTGGTGGAGCGGCTGCGGGCGGCGGGACACGTCGTCGCGGCGGACGACGCGCATCCCGTCCGCACCTCCAGCCGCCTGGTCGGCAGGGCCCCGGACGGGTACGCCGGCTACCTGCGCGACCTCACGGTCTGACGCCATCGCTTCCGGAGTTCGCCACGCTCGCGCCCGGCGTGTCGCGGCAGCGATCCCGGAAGCGATGGCGGCGGGGTTCAGCTCGCGGAGGGCGTCCGGTTCTCGGCGCTGACCATCCAGGCCAGCTGCTCCAGGCGCTCGATGATCGCGTGCAGCAGGTCGGCCGAGGTCGGGTCCTCCTCGTCCACGTCGTCGTGCACCGAGCGCATGGTGCGCACGACGGTCTCCAGCCGGTTGGTGATCAGGTCGACGGCCTCCGTCGTATCGATCTCGCCGTTCGGGAACTCTTCGAGCGACGTGGACTCCGCGACGGTGCGCGAGCGGCCGTCCGGGGTCGCGTGCAGCGCGCGCAGGCGCTCGGCGACGTCGTCGCTGAACTCACGCGCGGCCTCCACGATCTCGTCGAGCTGCAGGTGCAGGTCGCGGAAGTTGCGGCCGACGATGTTCCAGTGCGCCTGCTTGCCCTGCAGGTGCAGCTCGATCAGGTCGACGTGCACGCGCTGCAGGTCGCCGGCGAGCGAGGCGGAGGCGACGAAGCCGCCCTCGGCGTTCTCGCGGCGGGTCGAGTGCTCTCCGGCGCTCGCGGCCTTCGGGGAGCTGGTCCGCGCAGCGGCGACCTTCGCCTGCTTCGTCTTCGTCCCGGACTTCGTTCCCGCAGTTGCCATGGTCTTCCTCCTTCTGGTGGATGGGTTCGCCGGGGACGGTAGCCCGGGCCGCCGCCCCGGGCAACCGGGTTGACGCCGGGGCTGGCGCCCGGGTGGCGGGCGGCGCAGACTCGTCGTGATCGCAAGGAGGCGAGATGGGCTCGATAGTTGTGCAGACGTTCCTGACGCTCGACGGCGTCGCTCAGGCGCCGGGCGCCACCGACGAGGACGGCGACGGCGGTTTCGAGCACGGCGGCTGGCAGTGGGGATACGACGACGAGGACACCGTCCGCGCGTGGGAGACGCGCACGAGCGCGCTGCTGCTGGGACGGCGGACGTACGAGATCTTCGCGAACTCGTGGGGCGTCTGGGACGAGTCGGCGGAGGGGTTCCAGGGCGAGCTCACCCGGCTCTACAACCGCATCCCCAAGTACGTCGCGTCGAACACGCTCGGCGAGGTCGGCTGGCGGAACTCCTATCTGCTCGGGCCGGACGTGCCGGCAGCGGTCCGGCGGCTCCGCGAGGAGGCGGAGGGCGAGATCCGGGTCTGGGGGAGCACCCGGCTGATCAGGACGCTGGCCGAGCACGACCTGGTCGACGAGTACCGGCTGATGGTCTACCCGCTCGTCCTCGGGACCGGGAAGAGGCTGTTCGGCGATGGCTTCCCGCTCTCCCGGCTGGCGCTCGTGGAGACCAGGGGCCTGGCCTCGGGGATCGTCATCAGCACGTACCGGCGGGCGGAGGCGTCGTGAGCACGCTTCCGGGCCGGGCCGGATCCGCGCTGCTGGTGATCGACGTGCAGAACGGGGTGATCGGCGGAGCGCACCGGCGGGACGAGGTGGTCGCGACCATCCGCTCGCTCGTGGACCGCGCGCGGGGCGAGGGCGTCCCTGTGGTGTGGGTGCAGCACTCCGACGAGCACGTGCCGGAGGGCAGCGACGCGTGGCGGTTCGTCCCCGAGCTGGTGCGCGAGGACCGCGAGGCGCTCGTGCCGAAGCACTACCCCGACGCGTTCGAGGGCACCGACTTGGAGGCGGTGCTCGCCGCGGCGGGCGTGGAGCGCATCGTGGTGACCGGCTCGCAGACCGACGAGTGCATCCGCTCGACGATCCACGGCGGGTTCACCCGCGGGTACGACGTCACGCTGGTCGGCGACGCCCACACCACGGAGGACCTGAGCGAGTGGGGAGCACCGGCCCCGGAGCTCGTGGTCGCGCACACCAACCTGTACTGGTCGGGCCACACCGGCCCGGCCGCACCGCCGACGTCGCCCCCGCCGCCACCGTCCCGCTCCGCTGACTTCTTCCGTGCCCTTCGCGGGGGTTCAGGGGGCGGTTTCGTGGCGGGCCAGGCGGAACGGGGAGAGCGCGAGCACGGCGGTGGCGAGCAGGATGCCGGCCACGGCGATCCACGCGGCGTCCTGGTAGCCGAGCGCCGTCGCGAGCACGCCGCCGAGCGGAGCGCCGACGACGATCATCGCGCGGTTGACCGAGCGGATCGTGGTGTTGGTGCGCGCCTGCAGGTGGTCCGGCGTCACCGCCTGCCGGTAGGCCATCTCGTTCGCGTTGCTGAGGCCGAGCCCGAGGCCGTACAGCGCCTGCCCCGCGCACAGCAGGACGACGACCGGCCAGCCGGCCAGGCCGAGCGGAGCGGAGGCGACGACGGCCCAGCCCAGCGTCATCACGAGATTGCTCGCGATGACCGCCCGGCCCGCGCCCCAGCGCCGTCCCGCCCGCGGCGCGAGCGAGCTGCCGATCAGGCCGGCGACCCCCGCCGCGGCCAGCGCGACGCCCAGCTGGAACGCGGACAACCGCAGCCCGAGCAGGGCGAGCGAGACGAAGACGGTGCCGAACACGGCGTTGAACAGGAACCAGAGATGCGTGCCGACCGCCATCGGCCCGAGCGTCCCGTGCCGGTACACCCAGCGCAGGCCCTCGGCGATCTCCCGCCCGAGCCGAGCGCCCTCCGCCCGCGGCGCCACCGGCTCCCGCACCCGGATGGACGCGATGGCGATCGCCGACGCGAGGTAGCTGACGGCATCCACCAGCACGGCGCTCGCCGCCCCGAGCAGCGTGACCAGCGCGCCTGCGGCGAGCGGTCCCGTGGTCTGCGCGACCGCGTCACTCTGGTCGGTTCTGGCGTGCGCGGGCAGCAGGGCGGTGCGCGGCACGATGCGGGGGAGCAGCGCCTGCGACGCCGCGTCCCCGGTGAGCGAGAGCAGGCCGACCGCGGCGACGAGCACGAGCAGGAGCGGAATGGTCAGCCAGCCCAGGATGCCGAGCACGGCGACGGCCGAGAGCAGCACGAACCGGCCGAGGTCGCTGCCGACGACGATCGGCACGCGGCGCCGCCGGTCGACCAGCGCTCCGACCACCAGGCCGAGCACGAGGTACGGCAGCCAGCGCGCCGCGCTCACCAGCCCGACGTCCAGCGCTGTGCCGTGCAGCGTCGCGACGACGAGCACCTGCAGCGCGAGCGTCGTCACGTACGAGCCGAACGCGGACACGGTGTAGGCGCTCCAGTACGCCGCGAACCCGGGGATGCGGAACACTCCGCCCCGCCCCTGTCCGGTCCCCGACATCCGCGTCCTCCCGCCCTCAGGGTATCCCGCCGCCTCCGTCCGGCACCGAGGGGCGCGGGGCTAGGGGCAGGGGCGGTAGGTGTGCGCGGGGTCGGCGGGAGGGACGAGGTCGTGGTCGCGCAGGATCATGGTGACCTGGTCGGCCCGGCGCGCGCACGCGGCCGGGAAGCGGGCCGCCCCCAGCTCGTCCGTGTACTCGATGTCGAGCACCACCGGGTACGCCGCGGCGTAGGCGTCGCACTCCTCGAAGGCCGCGCAGGACTCCGTGACAGCGAAGTCGTATCCCGCCGCCGCGAGCCGTCCGGTCTGCTCCGCGGTGTTCTTCTGGGCGATCGCGAGGCCCGCCCGGTGTGCGATGCGCGCGTAGTCGGCGGCGAGCGCGAGGTTGTCTTCGGCGCTCAGCGCGCCGCGCGAACGCGTGTACGAGTCCAGGTTGTCGATCTCGACCGCCGCGTAGCCATCGCGCGCGCAGCCCGCGATCCAGCCGCCGACGATCGACGCGAGCGCCTGCCTGCGCGACGCGCTGGAGGTGTCGAACAGGTATTCGTCCGGCCAGCCCGGGTCCACCAGCGGGGCGCCTCGGGCGTGCAGGACGAGGTCGGGATGCGCCTGCGCGAAGGAGCGGGAGTCCTCCGGCTGGGTCTGGAACCCGTTCACGTAGCAGATGTCGTAGCCCGCACCGGCAGGCTCCGCGGTGCGGTCGCGCTCGACGATCGTCACCCCGGCCGGCGGGGGATACGCGCCGCCGAGCTGGTAGTCGAACCCCGCGTGCGGGTCCGGCAGTCGCACCGCGTGCCCGGCCGCCGTGGCAGGCGCGGGCGTCGGGCCCTGTGCGTCCGGCACGGCGGCGCAGCCGGTGAGGGCGGCGAGGAGGGTGCAGACGACCGCCGCTCCGGCTCTCGCAGCACCCCTCCGCACCGCTTCACCCTAGCGGGAGACCGCCCGTGCACTCTTCTCGGGCGAGAGGTCGAGCCGGCGCAGCAGCTGCGCGTTGAGCGCGACGACGACCGTGGAGAGGGACATCAGGATGGCGCCGACCGACATCGGCAGTACGAACCCGATCGGGGCGAGCACGCCCGCGGCGAGCGGCACCGAGATCAGGTTGTAGCCGGCCGCCCACCACAGGTTCTGCTTCATCTTGCGGTAGGTCGCCCTGGACAGCTCGATCACCGAGAGCACGCTGCGCGGGTCGGAGCTCGCGAGGATCACCCCGGCCGAGGCGATCGCCACGTCGGTCCCCGCGCCGATCGCGATGCCGACGTCGGCCTGCGCGAGCGCGGGCGCGTCGTTCACGCCGTCGCCGACCATCGCGACCTTCCTGCCCTCCTTCTGCAGAGCGGCCACCGTGGCCGACTTGTCCTCCGGCCGCACGCCCGCGTACACCCGGTCGATGCCCAGCTCGGAGCCGACCGCGTTCGCGACCGCCTCGGCGTCGCCGGTGATCATCACGACGTGGACGCCGAGCGCGTGCAGCGCATCCACCGCCTGCCGGGACTCGGGCCGCACCTCGTCGGCGAGCCGCAGCGCGCCGACCACCCGGCCTTCGCGGACGACGTGCAGGATGATCGAGCCGTCGCTGCGCCACGCCTCGGCACTCGGCAGCTCGGACCCGCCGATCTCCTCGAGCAGCCGCGGGCCGCCGACGCGGATCTCGGCCCCGTCGACCGTCGCGGTCACGCCGACGGCGGGGGAGGACGCGAACCCGCTCGCCGCCGCGAGCGCGAGGTCCTTCGTCCGCGCCGCGTGCACGATCGCCCGGGCGAGCGGGTGCTCGCTGTCGGCCTCCGCGGCCGCGGCGAGCGCGAGCACGGCGTCCTCGTTCAGGTCGCCGGCCGAGGCCACCTCGGTCACGGTGGGCTCGCCGGTCGTGAGCGTCCCGGTCTTGTCGAACAGCACGGTGTCGACGGTGCGCATGCTCTCCAGCGCAAGCCGGTCCTTCACCAGCACGCCGCCGCGGGCGGCCCGCTCGGTCGCGATCGAGACCACGAGCGGGATGGCCAGGCCGAGCGCGTGCGGGCAGGCGATCACCAGCACGGTGATGGTGCGCACGACCGCGTCGTCCGGGCTCCCGACGAGCGTCCACACCACGGCCGTGATGACCGCCGCGCCGAGCGCGAACCAGAACAGCAGCGCCGCGGCGCGGTCGGCGATCCGCTGCGCCCGGGACGACGAGTTCTGCGCCTCCGTGACCAGCCGCTGGATGCCCGCGAGCGTGGTGTCGTCGCCGGTCGCGGTGACCTCCACGCGGATCCCGGAGTCGGTGGCGACCGTTCCCGCGGTGACGGCGTCGCCCTCACCGCGCGAGACCGTGCGCGACTCGCCGGTGACCATCGACTCGTCGACGTCCGCGCGGCCGCTGACGATCCGGCCGTCGGCGGGGATGCTGCCGCCCGGCCGCACCAGCACGACGTCGCCGACGCGCAGGTCGGCGGGGGAGACCGGCACAACCGTGTCGCCCTCCACGCGCTCGGCCTCGTCCGGCAGCAGCGCGGCGAGCGAGTCGAGCGCGGAGCTGGTCTGCGCGAGCGAGCGCATCTCGATCCAGTGGCCGAGCAGCATGATGACGATCAGGAGCGCGAGCTCCCACCAGAACTCGAGCTCGTGGTCGAGCAGGCCGAGCGTCGCACCCCACGAGGCGAGGAACGCCACCGTGATGGCGAGCCCGATCAGCAGCATCATCCCCGGCGCCCGCGAGCGCAGCTCGGAGACCGCGCCGGTGAGGAACGGCCAGCCGCCCCACACGTACATGACGGTGCCGAGCACGGGGGCGATCCAGCCGGCCCACGACGGGACGCTGTAGCCCAGGATCATCGCGAACATGCCGGAGGTGGCGACCACCGGGATGGCGATGACGAGGTTGATCCAGAACAGGCGCCGGAACTGGCCGACGTGGTCGCCGTGGCCGGCGTGGCCCGCGTGCATGTCATGCCCGCCGTGCATGTCGTGCCCCGCGTGCATGTCGTGCCCGCCGTGCTCCGGCGTCCCCGTCGTCTGGTGGTGGGCGTGCGGATCGGTCATCGGATCGCCTTCCTCTGCTCTCACGGTACTAGCGGACGATGCTGCGGAACCCCCGCAGCCGCAGGCTGTTCAGCACGACGAACACGCTCGAGAACGCCATCGCCGCCCCGGCCAGCATCGGGTTCAGGAGGCCGAGCGCCGCCACCGGGATGGCGGCCACGTTGTACGCGAACGCCCAGAACAGGTTGGACCGGATCGTCCCGAGCGTGCGCCGGGCGAGCCGGATGGCGTCGACCGCGCCGCGCAGGTCGCCGCGGACCAGCGTGATGTCCGCGGCCTGGATGGCGACGTCCGCGCCGCCGCCCATTGCGATCCCGAGGTCTGCGGTGGCGAGCGCGGGGGCGTCGTTCACGCCGTCGCCGACCATCGCCACCACCCGGCCCTCGCCGCGCAGCCTGGCGATCACGTCGGCCTTGTCCTGCGGGAGCACCTCCGCGATCACCCTGTCGATGCCGACCTCGGCGGCGATCCGCCGGGCGACGGCCTCGTTGTCCCCGGTCAGCAGCACCGGGGACAGCCCCAGCGCGCGCAGCCGGGCGACCGCCTCCGCACTCGTCGGCTTCACTGCGTCGGCAACGACCAGGATGCCGCGCGCGCGACCGTCCCAACCGACCGCGACGACGGTCTTCCCATCCCGCTCCGCCTCGGCCTTCGCCGCGGCGACCGCGGGGCTCAGTGCCAGCGACCAATCGGCGAGCAGGCTCTCCCGGCCGACCAGCACGGCACGGCCGTCGACGACCCCGTGCACGCCCCTGCCCTCGACGTTCCGGAACCCGTCGACGCCGGGCAGCGGTCCGGCCTCGCGCGCCGCCGCCGCGACCGCCTGCGCGATCGGGTGCTCGGAGGCGTCCTCCAGCGCTCCCGCCAGGCGCAGCAGCTCCGCCGGGTCGGTGCCCTCCTCGGCCACCGTCCCGACCAGGGTCATCCGGCCGGTCGTCACGGTGCCGGTCTTGTCCAGCACCACCGTGTCCACCGCGCGCGTGCTCTCCAGCACCTCCGGGCCGGTGATGAGGACGCCCAGCTGCGCTCCGCGTCCGGTGCCGACCAGCAGCGCGGTCGGCGTCGCGAGGCCCAGGGCGCACGGGCACGCGATGACCAGCACGGCGACCGCCGCGGTGAACGCCGCCGCCGCTCCAGCACCCACCAGCAGCCAGACCGCGAGGGTCAGCAGCGCGATCCCGATCACGACCGGCACGAACACGGCGGAGACCCGGTCGGCCAGGCGCTGGATGCGCGCCTTGCCGCTCTGCGCCTCCTCGACGAGCCGCGCCATCTGCGCCAGCTGCGTGTCCGAGCCGATCCTGGTCGCGCGCACGACCAGCCGGCCGCCGGCATTGAGCGTCGCGCCGATCACCGTGTCGCCGGTCTCGACCTCGCGCGGCACGGATTCCCCGGTCAGCAGCGACGCATCGACGGCCGAGCTCCCGGAGACGACGACGCCGTCCGTGGCGATCTTCTCGCCCGGCCGCACGACGAAAGCGTCGCCGACCCGCAGCCCGGCCACCGGGATGCGCCGCTCCGTCCCGTCGCGCAGCACGGCGACGTCCTTCGCGCCGAGCTCCAGCAGCGCGCGCAGCGCCGCTCCCGCCCTGCGCTTCGAGCGCTTCTCGATGTACCGGCCGGCGAGGATGAACGTCGTCACGCCGGCAGCGACCTCCAGGTACAGCTGGGAGGCGCCGTCGGAGCGGGACAGCGTCAGCTCGAACGGGTGCGTCATCCCTGGCATCCCCGCCGTGCCGAAGAAGAGCGCGTACAGCGACCACAGGAACGCGGCGGAGACGCCGAGAGAGATGAGCGTGTCCATCGTCGCCGCGCCGTGCCGCAGGTTGATCAGCGCGGCGCGGTGGAACGGCCAGGCGGCCCAGACCGCGACCGGCGCCGCGAGCGCCAGCGACGCCCACTGCCAGTACGTGAACTGCAGCGCCGGGATCATCGCCATCGCGACGACAGGGACCGAGAGCACGATGGCGCCGATGAGGCGCGTGCGCAGCGCGTCCAGCTCGGGATCGGTGTCCCCGGCGGCCGCGCCTCGGCCCTGCTCGGCCGGCGGCGCGGGGAGCGCCGCGGTGTACCCCGTCCGTTCGACCTCGGCCACCAGCAGCGCGGGGTCGTAGCCGGCCGGGACGCTGACCGTCGCCTTCTCGGTCGCGTAGTTGACCGTCGCGGTCACGCCGTCCAGCCGGTTCAGCTTCTTCTCGATCCGCATCGCGCAGGACGCGCAGGTCATCCCGCCGATCTCGAGCTCGACGCTCGATCCCGCGGTGCCCGGCGACGCCGTCGTGCTCATCGGCTCTCCCCGTTCCGGCGGGTCAGGCGCGGACCGCGCTGTAGCCGGCCTCGTCCACAGCGGCGAGCACGGCGGCGTCGTCGAGGGGCGCGGCGGAGGTGACGACGAGGGAGCCGGTCTTCGCGCTCACCCGGATGTCCTCGACGCCGGGCAGCTGCCCGACCTCCTCGCGAACGGAGCGCTCGCAGTGCTCGCACGTCATGCCGGTCACCTGGTACTCGCTGACGGTCATCGTTCCATCCTTCCGAGATACCCCCTGTGGGTATTCCTCGGACAGTGTAGCACTACTACCCCCTGAGGGTATTCCGGATCCGCGCGATCAGTCTTCCGTGCTGAAGTGCACCGCCTTGTGCGTCCCGTCGCAGAACGGCTTGATGGCCGACACCCCGCAGCGGCAGAGCGCGATCGTCCGCCTGCGCTGTTCGACGGGCTCGCCCTCCGGCGTCACCAGGTCGACGTGACCGCGCACCAGCAGGGGACCGTTCGGGCAGACCACCACCTGGGGCAGCTCGTCGTCGCGCGTCATGCCGGCACCCGCTCTCGGGAGCGCAGCGAGCTGCGCCCGGCCTCCCAGCTCTGCAGCATGTGCGCGCCGGCCAGGCCGTCCACGTACAGGCAGGCCTTCGCGCCCAGCACGATGTCCGGCAGCAGTTCGGGATGCTGCTCGGCCAGGCCGCCCGCCAGGTCGCGGCCGGCGATCTGTTCGTGCACGGCGTCCGCCTCCACATGCTCGTCGTAGTAGTCGGTCACGTCCGCGTCGTAGCCGAGGCGGCGGAAGCCGTTCCCGTAGAACCGGTTCGGGATGGACGAGGTCATCTCGAACGCCGCCAGGTGCCCCGCGATGGCGCCGCGGAGGCTCCGGTTCAGGCCGAACATCGACATCGTCGTGAACGACGCGAGCGTGATCGCCGGCACGACGTCCACGTAGGCGCCGTAGGTGTCGTCGAGGCCGAGACCGCGCATGGTGCGGCCGAAGATCTCGGCGTGGATGCGCTGCGGGCGGCCGCCGCCGTACTCGTCGGACTGCACCTCTACCAGCGCCGCCTTCGCCCGGCCGGTGAGTCGGGGGATGGCCCAGGAGTGCGGGTCGGCCTCCTTGCGCGTGTAGATCGAGCGCTGGATGACGAACTCGCGCGCCTGCTCGTCTGTCGCCTTCTTGGCGATGTAGCGGGACAGGCTCGGGCCGCCATCCTCGGCGGTCAGCGCGAACAGGTACGCAGCCACCGACTCCGCGTCCGGCTCCGGCAGGTCGTCGAGAGGGATGCGCTCGCGCAGCTGCGCCTCCACGGCGCGTTCGATCCGGCGCCTGGCGAGGACGAGCTGGGGATCCCACTCCCACTCGTCGTCGGCGTCGACGGTGTCGCCGTAGGAGAGCCCGTAGGCGATGTAGAGCGAGAGTTGCAGGTCCTCGTCGGTGAGGAGGTCGTCCGCTCCGGCGAGCGCCCGCTCCGTCTCGTCGACGACGACGCGCATGGCGGCGCTCTCGGGATGCTGGTCGGTCGCGAGGGCGGTGAGCAGCGCCCCGCTCACCGGCCCGCGCGGTGTGAGTTCTGGTGTCATGTCTCCGACGATGTCCGCGCGGCGTGCCGCGTTCAAGCGGTTGCGCGGGCGCGGTTTCGGTGCTCGCCGCGCAGCACGCGGAGCGGTGTCCCCGCCCGGGCGAGCCGGCCGTCCGAGTAGCGCACACCGCCGCGCACGCGCAGGGCGAGCGCCGCCCACGCGCAGATCCCGCGCTCCAGCAGCCACGCGGGCGCCCAGAGCGCCGATCCCGCCGGGAACACGCGCACCCCGCCCGCGCGCCGCCTGCCGGCCTCGGCGAGGGCGACGGCGCCCGCAGCGAGCGCGGTCAGGGTGCTCGGGCGGCGCAGCACGGCGAGCAGCACCGCCGGCAGGATCAGCAGCTCGGCGACCAGCCGCGCCGGCTGGGCGAGGCTGTCGTAGGCCTGCCGCACCCGCTGGGAGACGAAGTGCCGCGCCGTCGGCGGGCGGCGCCTGACGAACAGGTCGTCTGCCGCGAGGTGCCGGCCACCGGCCGCGCGCACGGTCCGCATCAGCTCGAGGTTCTCGAAGAGCACGTCGCCGTCGTAGCCGTGCTCCACGAGCAGGGAACGCCGCACGGCGAGCGTCCCGGGGAAGTCGTGCCCGAGCGCGCGGTTGACCAGGATGCGCCCCGTGTCCCAGCGCGCGTGCCAGGGCAGCGGATCGAAGTGGTTCTGCGGCGCGACGACGTCCGCGTCGTCCAGGAGCGCGACCAGTCGGGCGAGTTCGTCCGCGCGGTAGCGGACGTCGTCGTCGGCGATCACGACCCGCTCGTGGCGTGCCGCGCGCAGACCGGTCACCACCCCGGCCACCTTGCCGTTCCTGCCCGGCCAGGGCTGCACTGGCAGGTGCCGGACGCCGGCCGGGATCGCAGCGGCGTGCGCGGAGAAGCGCTCGGGGGCCGACCCGTCGACCACCGTCACGTCGATGGCGGCGGAGAGGCCGCGCAGGTAGCCGACCAGCTCGGCGAGCCCGCCGTCGTCCGCCCAGCGCAGGGGGAGGATGTACTCCGCTTCGATCCGCGGCGATCCGGTCCCGTGTGCCGGCCGGCGGTCGCGGACCCCGGCCGGCTCGGCCGCCGTCACGGGTTCTGCATCCTGGCGCCCACCAGCGCCAGCGCTTCGGCGAGGCAGTCCGCACGCGCCGTCTCCACCCGGCCGGGCCGCAGCAGCATCACCTCGAAGCCGTCGGCGTCGCGCTCGACGTAGGCGAGCATCCCCGCCGCGTCGGTCGGCGGCATCCTGCTGTCGCAGACCCGCCAGGAGCGCTCGGACAGCGCGACGATCTCCAGCTCCGGCCGGACGGGGACGCCTTCGTACATCGCCAGCATGGTTCCTCCTTCACCGGCCGCACGGGCCGACCCCTCCAGCCGACCACTGCCAGCGGCCGTCCGGCAGGGCTTGACAACGGCGGACGGGGGCCCCGGTGTCAAGCCCCTCCCGACCGCGCAGCAACCGGGGGAACGTGGACGCGACGCAGGAGCGCGACGAGAGGAGACCGCCATGAGCTGGCAGAGACGCACCGGGAACGGGATCGCAGGCGGCAGCGGTCTCGACCTGCTCGGCCGCGGCGTCGCGCTCGGCGCCGCGGTGCTTATGGCGGCCCCGATCGTGGTCGCGAGCCTGCTGACGATGCTCGCCCGGTGACCACCGGTCACCGCGACGCCGCGCCCGCCAGGCGGACCGAGCCGGCGGCGCGCCCTGTCGTCACGTTCGACGAGGGCCCTGCGGGAGGGGAGACCTACCTGCTCGTGCACGGCATCGGCGTGAGCTCCCGCTACTTCGAACGCCTCGCGCCGGTGCTCGCCGCGCACGGCAGGACGATCGGCGTCGACCTGCCCGGCTTCGGGCGGGCGCCGCGCCCGTCCCACCCGTACACCGTCGACGACTTCGCCGCCGTCCTCGCCCGGCTGCTCGACGAGCTGGGACTGCGGCGGTGCGTCGTCGTCGGGCACTCGATGGGCACGCAGGTGGCCGCCCGGCTCGCGGTCACCAGGCCGGACCTGGTCGCACGGCTCGTTCTGATCGGCCCCGTGATGGCCCCCAGGGACCGTACGCCGCTGCGCGCCGGCTGGCGCCTGCTGCTGGACACCCTCCGGGAGCGGCCGCGCAGCAACCGGATCGTCATCGGCGACTACCTGCGCTGCGGACCGCGCTGGTACCTCGCGGTGCTCCCGTCGATGCTCGCGCACCGGCTGGAGTCGGAGCTCGCGAGGATCGACGTGCCCGTGCAGCTGATCCGCGGCGAGCGCGACCCGATCGCCCGCGGCGGCTGGGTCGCCGCCCTCGCCAGGATCGCGCGCCGGGGGAGCGCGCTGACGGTGCCCGGCGCCCCGCACGTCGTGATGCACGCCCGACCGCACGCGGTGGGCAGCGCCATCGCTGCCGCACGCCCGGAGGAGTGACCCGCGTCCGGTCTCGCCCCCGGGATTAGGGTGGCCGGATGAGCGATGTGACGATCCGCCCCGGCACCGACGAGGACTGGGCAGCCGTCGGCGGCCTGCGCTGGGACTCGCTTCGCGAGTTCGGCGGCGAGGCGCTGGAGGACCGCGAGACGTTCGCCGAGCGGTTCCGCGCGTGGGCGGCCGACCCCGGCAGCGCGCACGAGTGCTTCGTGGCCGTCCAGGGCGACCGGGTGGTCGGGATGATGTGGCTGGCGGTGCTGCGGAGGGTCCCCTCGGCGCGCGCGTTCGATCGTGCGTCCGGCGACCTGCAGTGCGCTTACGTCGTCCCCGAGCTCCGCAACGCGGGCATCGGGGCGCGCCTCGTGGCCGCCGTCCTCGGCCGCGCGTCCGAGCAGGAGCTCGAGCGGGTGACCGTGCACTCCAGCCCCCTCGCGGTGCCGTTCTACGAGCGCAACGGCTTCGCCGTCGAGGACCGGATGCTGCACACCTACGTGCACAGACCGGTCGGCTCGCGCTGAGACGCGACGCGCTTCTCGGTCTCGGCGAGCGCGGCCAGCTCGGCCATCAGCACAGCGGCCATCCCCGCCGCCGACGCCTGGAGCAGGAATGGCAGCCCCGTCGGCCGTCGCGCTGACCGAGATGCGCCTGCGCCTCGTGCCGGCGCGGCCTCGAACACCACCTTGTCGCCCATCGCGCTGCTGACGAGCCGGCGCGCCTCCGCGGAGTCGCGCGCGTCGACACGCGTGAGCATTCTGTTGCCATCCAGGGTGAGCGCGATCTCGAATTCCGGCATGCGTCCACGGTATGCGTGCATATCGTCGCGGGTCGTGCCCTTGCGGCCGGTTCCGAGGCCCGCCCTGTATCAGCCCGTGGATCGGAGAGCGTCAGCGGGGCGATGCACGCATTGCACGCCATCCGATCAGTGCCGGACTCGCGTCCTCTCCGTCCTCACGGTCGGGCCGGTCAGTAGGACGGCCAGCGTCACGTCCGCCCCGCGCGCCGATCCGCTGCTTGCCGTCCGCTAGCATCGGCGCGTGGACGACGCCCTCCGAGACCTCATCGACCGACTGGCGGAGCTGGACGGCGTGCAGGCGATCGCGCTCGGCGGCTCCCGCGCCACCGGCGACGCCCGGCCGGACAGCGACTGGGACCTCGGCGTGTACTACCGCGGAGCCTTCGACCCCGGCACCGTGCGCGCGCTCGGTTACCCGGGGACCGTCTCCGGCCTGGGGGAGTGGGGCGGCGGCGTCTTCAACGGGGGAGCGTGGCTCCGCGTCGGCGGCATGCCGGTGGACCTGCACTGGCGTGACCTGGACGTGGTGGACAGGGAGATCGCGGACGCCGAGGCCGGACGGGTGCGCATCGAACCGCTCGCGTTCCACCTGGCCGGGATCCCCGGCTACCTGCTGCTCGCGGAGCTGGCGATCGCCCGGGTGCTGACCGGTTCGCTCCCGCGGCCCGCGTACCCGGACGCGCTGCGCCGCGCCGCGCCCGCCGTCTGGGCCGGCAGTGCCCGGCTGCACGCGGGGTACGCGCGCTCGCATGCCGCCGCCGGCCGCCAGGCGCAGTGCCTCGCGACGCTCGCGGTCGCGACCCTGCAGACCGCGCACGCTGTCCTGGCCGCACGCGGGCAGTGGGTGACGAACGAGAAGCGCCTGCTCGACGCCGCCGGACTGCGCGCGCTGGACGCGATCGTCGACGCCGCCGGCCCGTCGCCCGCCGCGCTCGCCGCCGCCTGCGACGCCGTCGAGGCCCTGTGCGCTCCCGCCTGGTCCGCCGCCTCCTCCGCCACCCGCGACTGACCCCGCCCGGGACGTCCGCCCCCGGTCGAGCAGGCTCGGTTCGTCCCGAGGGCTGACAGTCGCGGTTGGCGGGCGTAGTGTCGCGCGACGGCCGAAGGACGGCCGGGGGAGAGGTGGACGATGACGGACCACGAGAAGGACCGCCCGGACGCGGACGAGCTGCCGGACGGCTCCGGCACGCAGAGCGAACAGCCGGACGACGGCGAGGACACCGCATCGGGTGGCGGGGCCGATGACCGCTGACGCGCGCGCCGCAGACCGGCCGGACGCCGAGGGGACGCCGGCGGAGCCCGCCGACCCGGAGACGGTCGATCCCGAGACCGCGACGACCCCGGAGGGCACCCCGGTCGACAACCCGGGGGGCTAACGGGCCGGGATGCCGGCGGCGAAATCCGCGAGGGCGCCGGCCAGCCTGACCGGGTCCTCCAGCATCGGCAGGTGCCCGGTCGGCAGCTCCCGCTGCCACGGCGACGGCAGCCGAGCGGCGGAGGCGCGCTGGACCGCCTCCGGCAGCTCGCGGTCCCTCGTGGTCACGACGGCGCCGCACGGGACGCCGTCCGGGACGCCGCCGACGCGGTCGGTGTACAGCGCGCGCGACTCCGGGGTGAAGTCGGCCACCAGTCGTTCCGCCACCTCGTCCGGGAGGCCGCGTGCCAGCCCCGAGCGGATCACACCATCCGGTGGCCGCGTCCCCGCCACCCGCATGACCGCCCCGACCAGCCACCGTTGCGGCACGGGCAGCGCGCCCAGGTACGACCGGTCCCGCGGCGGGACCACCGCGGAGACGCACAGCAGCCCGGCGACCCGCTCCGGGCCGCGGCGCAGCAGCTCGACCGCGACCACACCGCCGACGGAGTGCGCGACGATCGTGAACGGCCCGTCCGGCGCCGACGTGAGAGCCGCGTCCACGTAGTCCGAGAGCCGCGCGGGCGCGGACGGTCGGGCCGCGACCGCGCTGCGCGTCCCCGGCGCGAGCCGGGAGCGGACACCGTCCCAGATCCAGGGCGGCAGGCCGGCTCCGCTGAGGAAGAGGACGGCGGGGGAGTGCGGGATCGCGACTGTCATGTCCCCATCCTCGGGCGCCTCCATGTCACCGGTATGTCACCATTGTGGGATGAATCGCACCGATCGGCTCTACGCGCTGCGCGAGGAGCTCCGCCGGGCCGGGGCGGCGGGACGCTCGGCGGAGCAGCTCGCCGACCGGTTCGAGGTGAGCGCGCGGACCGTCAAGCGCGACATCTCGGCGCTGCAGCAGGGCGGTTTCCCGGTCTGGGCGCGTCCGGGGCCCGGCGGCGGGTACGCCGTGGAGGCGGAGGCGACGCTGCCGCCGGTGAACTTCACCGCCGCCGAGGCGTCCGGCCTGGCCGCGGCGGTCGCGGCGCACCGCGGCCAGCCGTTCGACGCAGACGCACGGGCCGCCCTCGCCAAGGTCCTCGCGGCGATGGATGCGGCGGCGCGCCGGCGCGCCTCGGCGACGGCCGCCCGCATCTGGCTCTCCGACGCCGACGAGCCGGGCGACGCGCGCGTGCGGCGCGCCGTCGAGCGGTCCCTGCACGAGGGCCTGGTGCTCTCGCTGCGCTACCGCGACGCCGCGGGAGCGCTGACGGCGCGCGAGGTCGACCCCTCGTTCCTGGCGCGCGCCGACGGGGTCTGGTTCCTCGTCGGGCACTGCCGGTTGCGGGAGGGGATCCGCTGGTTCCGCCTGGACCGGATGGTGTCGGCGAGCGTGACCACCCGTCCGGCCGCGCCCGTCCCCGTGCACGCGGCCGGAGCTCCGCCCGAGGCCGCGAGGCCCGTCGACCCCGACGCCTGAACCGGGACCGCGATTTCGGCCCTTCCGCCTCGGCGCGGGCGTGGCTAGGGTGGGGCGGTCGGTAGCCCTCGGAGAGTGGTGGGAGTGTCCATGGCTGGTCGGATCGTGGTCGGGATCGACGGATCGTCGCAGAGCAGTGCTGCGCTGGAGTGGGCGATCGGCAGGGCCACGGCGGGCGGCGACTCCCTGAGCCTGGTCAGCGCGTACACGCTTCCCGCCATGGAGTTCTACGGTTTCGTGGCCGATCCGACCTCGGTCGACTGGGCACGTGAGTACACCATGCAGATCCTGTCCGCCGGCGCCGCACGCGCGCGCGAGGCGGACCCGGCGATCGACGTGTCGGAGGCGGCCGAGATCGGTCCGGCCGGAGCGGTGCTCATCTCGGCAGCGGAGGGCGCCGAGATGCTCGTCGTCGGCCGCCGCGGGCTCGGCACGGCCATGAGCGCGCTGCTCGGATCCGTCAGCGACCGGCTGAGCGTCCAGGCCCCGTGCCCCCTGGTGGTCGTCGGGCCGGAGGAGCAGCCACGCGACGGCGGCCCCGTCGTCGTCGGCGTCGACGGCTCGGAGTTCGGCACCGCAGCGCTCGCGTTCGCTCTCGCCGAGGCCCACGTGCGCGGTGTCGGCGTCCGCGTCGTCTCGGTGACCGAATCGCATCCCGCCGTCTCCGCCTCCGACCCGGAGCTGGCCGACCGGATGAGCGCGGCCGCAGCGGTCGACGCGGACGACGTGATCGCCCGCGCCCTGGAGGCCGTCCCCACCCTCGGCGGGTCGTCCGACGTCGAGACCATCGTCGCGGACGGCCACCCCGCGGAGGCGATCGTCGCCAACGCCCAGGACGCCCAGCTGATCGTGGTCGGCTCGCACGGCAAAGGGTTCATCCGCCGCGCCCTGCTCGGCTCCGTGAGCCGCGAGGTGCTGCGCAACGCCGAGCGCCCCGTCGCCGTCGTCGGACACCGCGCCACGGAGCAGCGCGCCGCCGACTGATCGCGGCCGTTCCGCTCCGCTTCGGGCGCTGCTATGCTTCCCGAGGCCGTACAGCAGAGAGCAGGAGGTGATACCCGTGAACGAATCGACATGGGTGCTCCTGCGTGGAGTAACGGTCGGACGGTAGATCGTCCGGGAGCGCCTCAGCAGAGCACTTCCGAAAGGCACGATCATGACCATCACCTTCACTCTCGATTTCACCTCCCAGCAGCGCATCGACGGCGACGTCCTGGAGCGCGCATTCGTCATCGACGGGATCCCCGGCGTCCTCTGGACGCCGGCGCGGGCGAGCGCCGACGCCCCGGTCCCGCTCGTCCTGCTCGGCCACCCGGGCGGCCTCGACAGGATGCTGTCCCGCCTGCGCGGCCGCGCTCAGAGCGCCGCCGCCCAGGGCTTCGCCGCCGTGACCATCGAACTGCCCGGCAGCGGCGCCCGGCCGCCGCTGGACGGCGTCGAGGCGGCGAGGGCCGACATGCGCCGGGCGCTCCCGGCGGGGGAGCGGGTCCCCTCCGACGTCGTCGACCGGCTCGTGCTTCCGCTCGTCGGGGCCGCCGTCCCGGAGTGGCAGCGCGTCCTGGACGCCGTGCTGGCCCTCCCGGAGGTCGGCGGACCCGTCGCCTACTCGGGCGGGATCATCTCGATCGGGGTCCGGCTGGCGACGGCCGAGCCCCGGGTCGTCGCCGCCGGCCTGTTCGCCGGCAGCTTCGTGCCCGGCAGCATCCTGGAGGAGGCCAGGCGGGTGACCATCCCGGTGCACGTGCTCCTGCAGTGGGACGACGAGAGCAACGACCGGCAGACGGCGCTCGACCTCTTCGACGCGTTCGGCTCGGCGGAGAAGACGCTGCAGGCGAACCTCGGCGGCCACCGCGGCGTCCCGCCGTGGGCGGGGGAGGACGCGGCGCGCTTCTTCGCCAGGCACCTGCGGTAGCGGGCGGAGCGCCGACGCGTCCGCCGTGCCGGCGGACTCGTCGGCGATCCCGTCGAGCGGCACTGTTTCCCTGCCGTCCTGATGCGGAACCGCCGCGCGCCGGCCGTCAGGGGAGGGGCAGCAGTGCTGGCCGGTTCAGTCGAGGTAGCGCACCCCGGTGAGATCCTCGGCGGCCGACCAGAAGCGCGCTCCGACGGCCGGGTCCGCCGCTTCGCGCGACGGGCGGACGGCGACGACGTCGCCGCGGCGCTCGCCGGCACCGCCCGGCCCGAAGAACGCGCCACCCGTCGCAGGGCCCGTCGCCGCGCGCGGGGTCGGCAGGGCGCCCTGCTCGGTCGGCTGCATCGCGAGCGCGGCGAACAGGCGGCCCATCGCCGTCCCGAGCCGGCCGCGTCCGCTCCACGCGGTGTCGATGAAGTTCGACCTGGCCAGCCCGGGGTGCGCGAGCGCGCTGACGATGGCCGACCCGGTGCGGCGCAGCCGGCGGTCGAGTTCGAGGCCGAAGACCGTCGCAGCGAGCTTCGATGCGCCGTAGGCGCGGACCGCGCTGAAACGCCGCACCGCCTGCAGGTCGTCGAAGTCGAGGTGGGCCCGCTTGTGCGTGATCGAGCTGAGCGACACCACGCGCGCGGCCGCCGCCCGCGTCAACGCCGGCAGCAGCAGGCCGGTGAGCGCGAAGTGGCCGAGGACGTTCGTCCCCAGGTGGAACTCGTAGCCGTCGGCGGTCGTCCGCCGGGGACCGAGCGACTGGGCGCCCGCGTTGTTGACGAGCAGATCGACAACCTCGCCCCGCTCGAGAACACCGGCGGCGAACGCGCGGACCGACGCCAGCGAGGCGAGGTCGAGGTGGTGCACGGCGAGCCTCGCACGGGGGAGCGCCGAACGGATCCGCTGCGCGGCGTCCGCGCCCGCCTCGACATTGCGGACCGCCAGGACGACGGCGGCTCCGTGCCGCGCGAGCTCGGTCGCGGTGACGAAGCCGAGACCGGCGTTCGCGCCGGTGACGATTGCGGTGCTGCCGGTCAGGTCGGGGATGTCGGATGCTCGCCACGAGTTCATGGCTGCGACGATAGGCGCGCGCGAACCCGGTTCCGGCGCTCGGCGCATCCTGGGGCGGGCAGTACCACCATCCCCGGTGCCGGCGGGGCCAGAATGGGGGCATGGATGCCGAAGCGGCAGCGCGTGAGCTTGGCGCCTTCTTCCGCGCCAGGAGGGAGCAGACCAGGCCGGAGGATCTCGGCCTCGAGCCCGGACCCCGGAGGCGCGTCGAGGGGTTGCGGCGTGAGGAGGTCGCGGCGCTGGCCGGCCTGAGCACCGACTACTACCAGCGGCTCGAGCAGGGCAGGAGTGCGCGCCCGTCGCACGCGGTCCTGGATTCGATCGGGGACGCGCTGGGCCTCGATGCCCTGGAGCGCGAGCACGTCGGTCGGCTGGCGCGTGCGGCCCGGAGCCCGGGAGCGCGGCCTCGGCGCACGCCCGATCGGCTGCCGCGCAGCGCGCGGCTCCTCCTGGAGGCGACGGCACTGCCCGTCTTCATCGTCAGCCAGCATCTGGACGTGCTCGCCTGGAACCCGATCGCCGCCGAACTCCTCGGCGAACCGGACGCGCTCCCGGCCGGGGAACGCAATGTCCTGATGCTGCTGTTCAGTGATCAGGCGGTCGCCCGGTTCGCCGACTGCGAAGCGATGGCGACGGATTACATCGGCATGCTGCGGCTCGCGGTCGCCCGCGATCCGGAGCATCCGCGCGCCATCGCCGTCGTCGGTGCGCTGAGCGTGCGGAGCGCGGAGTTCCGCCGGCTGTGGGCTCGCCACGACGTGCGCGATCGGGTCACCGGAGACAAGACGATCCGGCACCCGCGCATCGGCGAGATCGACATCGAGTGGGATGCCTACCCGGTGCCGGGTACGACCGGGGCGTCGATGATCGTGATGACACCGCGCCCGGGGCACGAAGACCGCCTCGCGCTGCTCGGGGCGCTCGCGGCGACGGACCGGGTGGAACCCGCTCGGTGACGGCGGAGCTCAGTCGAGCCAGTCCGGCTCCGCGAGCAGCTCCTGCAGTTCCGTGAGCAGTCTGCTGGTGTGGAAGCCGTCTGCCGCAGCGTGGTGGACCTGCAGCGCCACGGGCAGGTGCGGCCGTCCGCCCCGGTCGACGTACCGGCCCAGCGTGACGATCGGGGCCAGGTGCTCCCAGGCGTTCCGGATGTTCAGGGTGAACCCGGTGAACGACACCCAGGGCAGGCTGGACACGTCGAAGGTGTTCGGCGGTTGGGTGGACTGGGGGAAGAACGCGGTCGCGCCGCGCTGTTCGGCCAGCACCCGCGCGGCTGCCGCGTGGAACGTGGCGAAGTCGGGGTCGAACGGTGCCCAGACGCTCGCAAAGGTCTCCGCATCGGGGTTGAACACCGTGAAAGAGGGGTGCACCACGGGCCAGACGGCCGGACGGCCGTCGTCCATCAGGCACATCCGGAACTCGTCGTGCCGGTTCACCACCGCGGCGAGCGCCCAGATCTGCGCGACGTAGGTCTTGCGCCCCGCACGCCGGACCGCATCGACGAACGCCGTGGCGTCGAGTTCGGCCGTGATCGAGTACGTGCACGGCACGGCGCGCAGAAAGTGCTCGAAGTGCTCGCGTCGCGCCCAGGAGTCCACGTCGATCGCAACCGGTTTCACCATGCGGACCATTCTGCTCGATCCGTGACGCGCGGCCGCGCAAGCAGGCAGGGGAGTGCCGGGCTGGGCGGGCGCACCCGCATCGAACGGGAACATTCCACGGCTTGAGCTGACATAATGTGCATTATCAGCGCTGAACTAACGTGAGTTGCATTTGATGCAACAGCCCGAGCCAGTGCACCTATTCGCCGGTCGGTTCCCGCCGCTACGCTCACAGCAATACGACGTTCGACGAAGGGGCGCGGCATGTCGGTACAGGTGAACGTGGACAACTTCGTGAGGGCGGAGACCAACCGGATGTTCGACTTCGCCCAGTCGCAATCCGGCGGGATCAATCAGTGGTTGCGCTACCGCGTCCCGACACCCTTCGAAGAGCAGCCCGTGATCCGCCAAAACCGGGACACCCTCTACAGCGGCGCCGTCGTGGATGTGTCACGCGGAGCACGGCTGACAGTCCCGGAACACGGTGACCGGTACGCGTCGGCGATGATCGTCAACCAGGACCACTACATCCAGGACATCTTCCACACGCCCGGCATCTATGAGCTCACGGCGGAAGAGTGCGGCAGCGACTACGTGCTGGTGGCCGTGCGCATCCTCGTCGACCCGACCGATGACAACGACATCGCGGCCGTGAACACGTTGCAGGATCAGTTCACCATCGACGCCGCATCCTCCACTGCCCTCACTCATCCCGACTACGACACCGCCTCCTTCGACACGACCCGGAACCACCTGCTCGCCCTCTCCCGAGGACTGCCCGACTACCGGAACGCGTTCGGACGCGAAGGCGACGTCGACGAAGTGCGGCACCTGCTTGCCACAGCCTCCGCTTGGGGCGGCTTCCCGGAAAGCGAAGCGATCTACCTCAACGTCGAGCCCGGACTCCCCGCCGGCCAGTACGAACTGACCGTCAAAGACGTCCCGGTCGACGCGTTCTGGTCCATCACCGTCTACAACGCTGAGGGATACATGGTCGACAACCCCGGGCATGTCGTCAGCGTCAACAGCGTCACCGCCGTGCCGAACGACGACGGATCCATCACCATTCGATTCGGCGACAGCGACCAACCCAACTCCATCCCGACCCCCGAGGGGTGGAACTATATGGTTCGTCTGTATCAGCCACAGGACGTTGCACGTAACCGGGAGTGGACCTTCCCCGCCCTGTCCAGCGTTCACCAGCCCTAGACATCGCACCTGTGCTGCGCACTGCCGCCGGTCTACACCTTCCTACGACAGCGGCCAGCACGTGTTGACCGTCGTGGTGATGACTACAACGGTGTCCGGTCAGGTCTCGGGCTACACCATCAAGGACGCCGGGGCACTCTCTCTCATTCGGCTGCGATCGAACTCCCAGCCGTGGCGCCACTTCCTTCCAGCCTGACGGCAGCAGATGGCGCGAGGACTGATCGGCAGAGGCGGACTCCCCCGGCCTGTGCAGGCCGACCCGCACGAGGCACATCGACGTGCCTTTTGTACGCCGCGGTCAACTCACTCATGATGATGTTACGCACTAGCAGTGAGGTGAGGTTATGCGCGAGCAAGTGGCGGCGACCCGTTCCGGTCGCCCGGTGGTCGTCGAGGTCTGGGCCGACTTGGGGTGCCCGTGGTGCTACGTCGGCAAGCATCGGCTGGAGAAGGCGATCGCGGGCCGGCCCGATGCGGACCGTTTCGTCGTCACGCTGCGGTCATTCGAGCTGAACCCGGACGCACCGCGCACGCCGGAGACGATCGAGAGCGCGTTCATCCGCTCGCACGGTGGGAACGCCGAGGCCGTCTTGACCGCGGAGCGCCGCATCCAAGCGCTCGCGCATCGGGAGGGCCTGCCGTTCTCGCTCGACAGACTCAACGCGAACACCTTCGATTTCCACCGCGTCGTGCACTACGCCGACCAGGCGGGCAAGGGGCTGGAGCTCTTCTCGCTGGTCCAGGACCGCTTCTTCGCCGGGGAGATCAACCCCTTCGACCCTGACGTCCTGGCTCAGGTCGCAGAGGAGATCGGCCTCTCTGGTCAGCGGGTCCGGCAGGTGCTGGCGACCGCCGAATACGCGGACTCGGTGCGCGACGACATTCAGGAGGGCCGGGATCTCGGCGTCCAGGGTGTTCCGTTCACGGCGTTCGACCGTCGCTTCGCCGCTTCGGGCGCCCAGTCCGTCGAGGTGTACGCGCAGGCACTCGAGCAGACCGTCGAGGCCGCCGCCGCAGATTCGGCCGCGGGATAGTCGCATCCGCGGCGCCGGCTCAGAGAGACCAACAGAAGACAGAGGAGAACCATGCCCACCATCGCCATCGTCGGAGCCGGACGCGGCCTCGGACTCGCCATCGCCCGCAGATTCGGATCCGAAGGCTACGACGTCGCGCTCATCTCGCGCAGCACGGCCAAGCTCGACGCCCTGGTCGACGAACTCGCCGCCGAGGGCATCACCGCCGCAGGTTTTGCGGCCGACGTGCTCGACCGGCCCGCGCTCCGAGCGGCGCTCGTGGCCGCGAAGGAGCACTTCGGCGGCATCGACGTACTGGAGTACTCCCCCGCCGATGCTTCGGCGGGACCGCTGGCCCCGGTCGACATCCGCGAGACCACACCGGAGAACGTGCAGCCTCAGATCGAGTACTACCTGTACGGGGCGATGGCCGCGACGGAGGCGGTCCTGCCCGACCTCCTGACCGCGGGATCCGGCACCCTACTGTTCACGACCGGCGCCGGTTCGGTCTACCCGGTCGCGCAATACGGCAACGTCACCGCCGGCGGAGCGGCCCTGCGCAACTGGGCACTCAATCTCGGCGGCGCGCTGGCCGGGACCGGCGTGCACGTCGCCCACGTCGCGATCGCGCTGTACATCGCGGACGATGCGCCGGCCCCCGGCGTTGACTGGCTCCCCGCCGCCGACATCGCGGCGCTGTATTGGGACCTGCACGACACCCGCGCGGTGCACGAGCTGGTGGTCAAGAAGTAACGGCGCTACCGGTCGGCCGGGCGAGCGCACCATGCGCCTTCTCCCGGCCGACTCCGCTGTGCTCGTGAGCGGCCCGACTCGCGGCGACCTCCTCGTAGTGGGTCGCGGCCCAGGACGCCATCGGCAGCACGGCGTCCAGCAGGGAACGCCCGAGATCGGTCAGCTCGTACACAACGCGCGGCGGAACCTCGGGAAACGCGGTGCGCGTGAGCAGGCCGTCACGTTCCAGGGCCTTGAGCGTCACGGTGAGCATCCGCTGCGAGATGCCGGGGATGCTGGCCAAGAGATCGGAGTAGCGCAGGGGCTCGGCGCCGAGGGTGCTGATGACCAGCATCGTCCACTTGTCGCCGATCCGGTCCAGCACCTCGCGGATGAAGCCGCTCTCCGCCGGCCACGCGCGGCACGGACCGCTCACTGTCCTGTCAGCCACCGCGCCGCACCCAGCCTTTCCTCGTCTGCCTGTAACCACACTACCCGTATGTAACGCGGCCCGTCGCCGGGAGGAGTCCCCTCATCGTGATCGCCTCCTGCAGAGCCGAGCACCAGGCAGCTGTCAGTCGAATCGTCGCCCGACAGGGCGCGCGAGCGCAACCCATGAGCCCGGACGGACGTCAGCGGTCTGGCTGTCGCTGGCGCTTTCTGCGGAGACGCGCCGCGAGCACCTGCCGCGCGACGATCACCACCGCCACGGCAGAGAACGCGACGGGCCCGATGACCGCGCGCTGAGCCGACGATGCGATGAAGTAGCTCGCGACCACGACCAGGGCGGCGACGACGACGACCGACCAGTAGACGACGGCGAAAGGTCCGCGTCGCACAACATCGGAGAAGGTTGTGTCGGAGTGTGCATCACGCATGCTCAGACCTCCAGGCCGCTTCACGCATAACACGGCACGTAGACCGGAGCGGGTTGTTCGCCTCCATTGGCCTTCCTTTCCGAGCCCTGCGTCACAACGCTGTGTCGCAACTCCGTCGAGCGGACTCCCCTTCGAGCCGCCTTCGCCGCACCTTTCCACCATACGTGGGATATTCCTTCGCGCGCCATACCGGACATCAGTAAGTATCACTGCGGCGGCCGCTGCGACCCGCCCCGCGCAACCGGATCCCCGCCCCGCTCAGCCCCCGAACCGCTCCCACCGGCCCTCGCTGATCACCTCGACGCTCCCGTCGACCACGGCGATCGCCGTCTGGTCGTCGATCGCGTACGAGGTGCCGGGGATGCGCTCCGCCCAGCGCCGTGCCGCGGCCATCGTGTTCGCCGTCCAGCCCGGATAGTCCAGGTGCGGGAAGATCGAGAAGTCGACGACGCCGAGCGTCTCGTCCGGGCCGTCCGGGTCCAGGTCGAGGAATTCTCGGCCGACGCGCGGCGTGAGCACCATGCTGCCGGCGCTCACGCCGACCCACACGGTGCCGGTCAGCTCGGGCAGCATCCCGGCCAGACCGGACCTCGTCATCCAGGTGGCCAGGTATCTCGCCTCGCCGCCGTCGACGAGCAGCACGTCCGCATCGCGCACCCACGGCATCCAGCGCTCCTCGGCGATGCCGGGCAGCGCGGTCAGCTCGAGCACGCCGACGGACCGCCAGCCGAGACCCGCCAGCGACGGATCGTCGCCCCAGCCGTCGACGGTCGACCGCCACACGGTCTGCGGGCTGCACGCGGGCTGGCCCCACTGCGCGGTCGGGATGAACAGGGCGTTGCTCTCCCCGATCGGCTTTCCGAGCATCGCCACCAGCGCGTCCCGGATGCTGCCGTTCGTGACGCCGCCCGATGTGAGCAGAAGCTTCATCCCCTCCCCCTTCGACGCGCCCACCCTATCCCCCTCGGCGCGCCAGACTGCCCGAACCCGCGCCCGCCTCGCTATCGTTCGAATGACGCACCGCGACCCGCGCGGTGCGCATCGGAAAGGGTTCCCGCGATGTCAACCACCGACCCGTTCGACCGAGCCTTCCGCGAGTTCTCGCTGGACGCCACCGACATGAGCCGCGCCGCGATCAACTCGATGCGCGCCGTCCTCGGCGTCAGCGGCGCCGTCGCGGTCATCCTCGGCGTCGTGCTGCTGTTCTGGCCCGCCAAGACGATCGCCGTCTTCGCGATCTTCCTCGGCATCTACTTCGTGGTCGCCGGGATCATGCGGCTCGGCGTCGGGATCTTCGCCCGCGGCATCGGCGGCGGCATCCGCACGCTCAACATCATCCTCGGCGTGCTCATGGTGATCGCCGGCGTCATCGCGCTCAAGAACGTCGCGGAGGCGGCCACCGTGCTCGTCATCCTCGCCGTCGCGTTCATCGGCATCGGCTGGATCGTCGAGGGCGTCATGTCGCTTGTCGAGTCCGGGCGCGCCCGCTCGTCCGGCTGGGCCATCGCCTACGGCATCCTCAGCATCCTCGCCGGGCTCGTCGTGCTCGTCATGCCCGCCTCGTCGACGGTGTTCCTGATCCTTTTCGCCGCGGTCGCGCTGATCGTGCTCGGGATCATCGGCATCGTCCGCGCGTTCACGTTCGGGCGCGAGGTGCTCGCCGCCACGTCCACCCCCTCGACGCCGCGCGCGGCCTGAGACGCCACCGGCGGGGAAGCGTGCCGCTCCCCCGCCGGTCCGGTCGTCGTCCCGAGGCTCAGACCCGGTTCGTCCTGCTCGGCAGGTGCCGCGCCCACCAGTCCAGGATGATCTCGAAGCGCTCTCGGCGGTGCCGGGGACGCCCGCTGCGGCTCAGCTCGTGGTCCTCGCCGGGGAAGATCACCAGCTCCGCCTCCACGCCGTTGCGCTTCAGCGCGGCGTAGTAGCGCTCGGCCTGCCCGAGCGGGCAGCGCAAGTCGGACGACGAGTGCAGCACCAGCGTCGGCGTCGTCACGCGGTCGACGACCGCCTGCGGGCTCTGCGTGCGGATGTGCTCCGGGTCCGTCCCCGTGTACTCGTCGCTGAAGAAGCTGCCGATGTCGCTGGTGCCGATGAACGCCTCGGGGTCGAGGTAGCCGCGCTCCACGATCGCAGCGGCGAAGCGGTGATCGTGCGCGATCGTCCACGCGGTGAGGTAGCCGCCGTAGGAGCCGCCCATCACGCCGACGCGCTCGGCGTCCAGCCCCGGCAGCTGCGCCAGGGCACCGTCCAGGAAGGCGAGCACGTCGTCCAGGTCGACCGTGCCCATCCGCTGCCGGATCACCCGGCCGTGCTCCTGGCCGTAGCCCGCGGAGCCGCGCGGGTTGCACATCAGCACCGCGTAGCCGGCCGCCGCGTACACCTGCGCCTCGTCGAAGAGCGCGCCGGTGTAGGCCGCGAAGGGACCGCCGTGGATGTTCAACAGCACCGGGTGCGGACCCTCGCCCTCCGGCAGCACCGCCCAGCCGTGCACCGGGTAGCCGTCCGCGCCGGTGACGGTCAGCTCGCGCGGGGCGATCACGCCGGCCGCCCGGACCGCGCGCGAGAAGTCGGTGAGCCGGGTCAGGCCGCCGTCGGTCACGAGCGCGACGTCGCCGGCGGTGCCGGCGTCCGCGATGCTCACGACCACCACGTCCCCCGCCGTGCCGACGCCGCCGACGACGGTCGTGTCGTCGGTGAGCCGCTCGACGTCGCCCGCCGAGGTGACCCTGGTGAGCACCAGCGCGCCGCGGCGGCGGTCGGCGACCAGCACCGCGTCGTCGCCGTACGCGACGATGTCGGACTCGGTCAGGTCGACCGTCTCCGGGTCGGTCAGCAGCCGCGGTGCGGCGTCCGGCCGGTCGATCGCGTACAGCGCGGTGTTGCGGGCGACGAAGTCGCGCCCGGACTCCCCCACCTCCTGCGCGCTGACGTACAGGACGCCGTTCAGCCCGTACTGCAGCGCGACGACGGAGAAGTCCCCGTGCCCGCCGGTGGCGTCCACCGGCTCGCCGGAGCCGTCGACCGGGACCAGGAAGACGTTCGAGCGCAGGTCGTCGTCCCTGCCCTCGTGCCGCGCGGAGACGAAGGCGAGCGTCGCGCCGTCCGGGGCGAACGCGATCGTGGTGTCGTCCCACTCCCCCGAGGTCAGCTGCCGCGCGTCAGGAACCCCCGGCTTCTCGCCCGTGGAGCCGTCCGGCTGCGGGACCGGCGCGACGGCCGGCTCCGCCCAGACGTCGGGTACGGCGACCAGGAAGACGTGCGCACGGCGGTCGACGATGTAGCCGAGCCCGTTCGCCTGATATTTCAGCGTGCGGATGCGGCGGGCCGGCTCGCTGTTCGGGTCGATCCCCTCGACGGTGCCGTATCTGCCCTGCTCGGGCTCCCTGCTCACGAACGCGAGCGACCGGCCGTCCGGCGCCCACGCGAACTCGCTCACGCCGAGCGTGCGGTCGGTCACCTGCACAGGCTCGCCGCCGGCCGCATCCACCACGTACAGCTGCGGTGCCGACTTCGGCACCGCGCGCAGGAAGGCGATCAGCCTGCCGTCCGGTGAGAACCGCGGCGCGGTGTCGCGGAAGCCGCGCGTGACCCGTCGTGGCGCGGCGTGGCCGGTGAGCGGGATGCTCCACAGCTGCCCGACCGCGGCGTCCGCCTCGAGCGAGGGATGCGTCACCGAGACGACGGCGCGCGTGCCGCCGGGGTGGACCGTCGGTGTGGAGACGCTGGTCAGCAGGCCGAGGTCTGCGGCCTTCATTCGGCCACCGGCTCGAAGCTGGACACGTCCCCGACCAGTCGGGTGTGATCGGCGGGGACCGGGTCCACGACGGCCGAGGCGACCTCCGCGGCGAACTCGCTCACGTTGTACAGCTTGCCCGCTGCCTCCTTGCGGGCGTCGATCGCACCCGGGTTCAGGCGGTTGAGCAGCGTCGCCGTGATCGTGCCCTCGATCATGTCGCCGGAGACGACGACGAACTCGACGCCCTTCTCGGTCAGCGCGGGGATGAGCTCGCGCAGGGCGTCCTCGCCGGCCCGCTTGCTGAGGGCGACGGCCTCGTACTCCGGCATCGTCGGCGTTGTCCGGATGAAGTGCGCCTGGTGGCTGGTCACGAACACGACGCGGCCGCCCTCGGCGAGCAGCGGGAGCGCCGCGTTCAGGACGTTCACCTGCGCGTCGCGGTTGAGCTGCATCGCGTAGTCCTCCGCCATCCCGGACTCCATGCCGCCGGACGCGTTCAGGACCAGGATGTCCAGGCCGCCCCACTCGGTGGCGACGGTGTCGAACATCGCCTGGACGGACGCCGGGTCGGTCAGGTCGGCCCCGACCGTCAGCGCCGTGCCGCCCGCGGCCCGGAGCTGGTCGGCGAGCTTGACCGCCCGCGCCTCCTTGTTGCGGTAGTTGATGACCACCGACGCGCCCGCCTCCGCGAGGTACTGGGCGGTGTCTGCGCCGATGCCGCGCGAGGAACCGGTGACGAGGGCGCGCTTGCCGGTGAGGGACGCAGCGGCGAGGGGGTTGGACACGAAGACTCCTAGATCCGACGAAAACTCTCGAATCTGAGACTACCAAGTGGGTTCCGTGCGGCCGGGCGCGATGCTGGTAGCGTCATCAGTGACACTAAGGGGGCTGCTATGGACATCGCATCCTTCGCGTGGATCGCGTGGCTCGTCCTCATCCTCGTCTTCGTCATCATCGAGATGCTGACGCTCGACTTCGTGTTCCTGATGATCGCCGTCGGCAGCCTCGGCGGCCTGATCGCCGGACTCTTCGGCGCGCCGTGGTGGCTGCAGCTCGTCATCGCCGCCGCGCTGTCCGTCGTCCTGCTGTTCTTCATCCGGCCGCCCCTGCTGCACGCGCTCAAGCGCGGCGGCGATCCGGCCAAGAGCAACGTCGCCGCGCTCATCGGGATGGGCGCCGTCGTCGTCTCCACGGTGTCCAGGACCAGCGGCCAGGTGAAGCTCGCGATCGGCGAGACCTGGACCGCGCGCCTCTCCCCCGCCCCGCTCGGCCCCGCCGAGCTCGTGCCTGGCGAGCACGTCGTCGTCGTGAGCATCGAGGGGGCGACGGCCGTCGTCGCGCCCGCACCCGTGTCGGCCGGAGCCGACGACCTGACCGAGAGGAGCGCCACGTGACGGACGTCACCCAGCTCGTCGTGACCATCATCGTCTCGATCATCGTCCTGGTGATCGCGATCTTCGTGCTGGTCACGCTGTTCCGCGCCATCCGCATCATCCCGCAGGCGCGGGCAGGGGTCGTGGAGCGGCTGGGCAGGTACCACAAGACGCTCAACCCGGGGCTGAACGTCGTCGTGCCGTTCATCGACAAGGTGCGCCCGCTCATCGACATGCGCGAGCAGGTGGTCTCCTTCCCGCCGCAGCCGGTCATCACCGAAGACAACCTGGTCGTCTCGATCGACACCGTGGTCTACTTCCAGGTGACGGACGCCAGGGCGGCCACCTACGAGATCGCCAACTACCTCGGCGCCGTCGAGCAGCTGACCACCACCACGCTCCGCAACGTGGTCGGCGGCCTCAACCTCGAGGAGGCGCTGACCAGCCGCGACAACATCAACGGGCAGCTGCGCGTCGTGCTCGACGAGGCGACCGGCAAGTGGGGAATCCGCGTCTCCCGCGTGGAGCTCAAGGCGATCGACCCGCCCGCGTCCATCCAGGACTCGATGGAGAAGCAGATGCGCGCAGAGCGGGACCGCCGTGCGCTCATCCTCACCGCCGAGGGCACCAAGCAGTCCGAGATCCTCAACGCGGAGGGACTGCGGCAGGCCGCGATCCTGCGCGCGGAGGGCGACGCCAAGGCGGCGGTCCTGCGCGCCGAGGGCGAGGCGAAGGCGATCACCACGGTGTTCGGCGCCATCCACGAGGGGAACCCCGACAACCTGCTGCTCGCCTACCAGTACCTGCAGACCCTGCCGCAGCTGGCGCAGGGCCCGGCGAACAAGCTCTGGATCATCCCGAGCGAGCTCACCGAGGCGCTGAAGGGCATCGGGCAGGCGTTCGGCGAGAAGGGCGCTGCCGCGGCGGCGGCTGCGGCCACGCCCGAGCAGGCTCCGCCCGCTCCCCCGGCGTGACCTTCCTCCAGGGACGCCGCCCGCGGATCATCGCGCACCGCGGGCTGGCGCTCGACGCGCCGGAGAACACCCTGCTCGCGTTCCTGCGCGCCCTGAACGCCGGGGCGACGCACCTGGAGACCGACGTGCACGCCTCCGCGGACGGGGTCGCGGTGATCAGCCACGACCCCGACCTCGGCAGGGTCGCCGGGCGCTCCGTGAACGTCGGCCAGCTCACCATGCCGGAGCTGCGCCGCGTCGACCTCGGCCACGGCCAGGGCTTCTGCTCGCTCGCGGAGGCGCTGGACGCGTTCCCGCAGGCGCGGTTCAACATCGACATCAAGGACGAGGCGTCGGCCGCCCCCGCAGCGGAGGCGATCCGCGCGGCCCGGGCGCAGGACCGGGTCCTGATCACCAGCTTCTCGAAGGACCGCAGGCGCTCCGTCGTGGCCGCGCTGCCCGGGGTCGCCACCTCGCCGTCCGTCCCCGAGTTCGTCCCCGCGCTGCTCGGCGCGAAGCTCGGGCTGCCCGGGCTCACCCGGCGCGCGCTGCGCGGCTTCGCCGCCGTGCAGGTGCCGGAGCGCAGGGGCCCGCTGCGCATCGTGACCGCCCGATCGGTGCGGGCGATCCAGGCGGCGGGGGCCGAGGTGCACGTGTGGACCGTCAACGACGCCGGGGACATGATCCGGCTGCTGGAGCTGGGCGTGGACGGCATCGTGACGGACCGCTGCGACGTGCTGAAAGCGCTGGTCGACTCGCGCTAGGCCGGCGCGGCGTGTCGCGTGAACAACTGCGGACGCGTTCGCGGGGACGCCATCCGTTCCGCAGTTGTTGCAAGCACCGCGCGGCGTGTCGCGTGAACAACTGCGGAAGCGACAGCGACCGCGGCAGCGAGCGCTAGCGCGAGCGCCGAGACGCACGCCCCTTCCTGAGCCGCGAGGTCGCTGCGGGACTGTGAGGCCACTGAGAGAACGGCTCCCGCGGAAAGAGAATCCCCAGCTTGCTGGTTTATAACTGGTGACGATTCGCGCGAAGAGGAGACCACACAATGGCAGATCGCAGCTTGCGCGGAATGAGACTTGGCGCCCAGAGCTTACAGAGCGAAGAGGGCGTCGTCTATTCTCCGCGTTCCCGTTACACGTACCAGTGCACCGTCTGCGGCAAGGACACCGAAATGGTGTTCTCCGCCGAGGCCGAGGCCCCCGAGACCTGGGAGTGCCGCCACTGCGGGCACGAGGCCCGGCTTCTCGTCGACGACGTTCCCGTCGAGGTCGACCACTCCGATGTCAAGACTCCGCGCAGCCACTGGGACATGCTGCTGGAGCGCCGCACCCGCGCCGAGCTCGAGGAGCTCCTGGAGGAGCGCCTCCAGTACCTGCGCGCACGTCGCGGCACCGCGGAGCACAAGCACAGCGCCTGAGCCGTTCCGGCGCCCAGAGGCCGCTCTCACCGCACCGGTGGGAGCGGCCTTCTCACGTCCGGGGCCGGGTTGCGGCGGCCGCCGAACGCGACCAGCAGCCCGAACAGGCCGAGCCCGGCGACCAGGAACTCGATCCCGCGGCTGAGCAGGGTCGCCGGCGTCGTCGTCGTACCGAGCGGGACGTCCGCCACCATGTGACCGGGCCGGAACGGCGGGATCTCGGAGATCGTCCGTCCGTCCGGCGCGATGATCTGGCTGCTGCCCACCGTCGAGATGTTCACGAGCGCGCGCCCGGACTCGATCGCCCGCAGCCGCGCGATGGCGAGCTGCTGCTGATTCTCGTCGGTCTCGCCGAAGTCGGCGTTGTTCGTCTGTGCCAGGATCACCTGCGCGCCGCCCTGCATCATGTCGGTGAGCAGCTGGTCGTCCACGATGTCGAAGCAGATCGAGATGCCGGCCCGCACGCCGTTCACGTCGAAGACGTTGTCGCGCGTTCCCGGGGTGTAGTCGCGGCCGATCAGGTCGATCAGCTCCGGCGCGAACGGCCGCCAGAACGACCGGTCCGGCACGTACTCGCCGAACGGCACGGGGTGCTTCTTGTCGTAGTAGTCGACGACGCCGCGCCCCGCCTCCCACTGCAGCGAGGTGTTGAAGAGCTTCCCGTCGCGGGAGGTGATCGTCCCGACGATGAACGGTGCCTCCATCCGGCGGCTGAGGGCGTCCAGGATGGCAGCGGTGTTCGGGTCGCGGGTCGGGTCGGGCTGCGCCGATCCCTCTGGCCAGACCACCATGTCCACCTTCTCGTCCTCGATCTTCTGGGTCTCGGCGATCTGGGTGTCGAGCACGGCGGTCGGCGGGGCATTGTCGAAGTAGCCGGCCGGCCCGTTGCCCTGCACCGCGGCGATCCTTGTCGTCCCGTGCGTCGGGGTCGGCCAGGCCGGGACGACGAGCACCAGGGCGACCGCGCCAACGGCGATGGCACCCCGCCAGAGCGCGGCCGCGTCCACCGCGAACCAGAGCTCGATCAGCAGCGCCACCAGCCACACCATCGCGAAGCCGAGCCCGGAGATGCCGAGCCACGCGACCAGCGGCGCCAAGGGGCTCTGCGACTGGGACTCCGCAACGCGGCCCCAGGAGAAGCCGCCGTACGGCCAGGTCCCCGTCACGTACTCGCGCAGCACCCAGAGGCCGGCGACGATCACGGGAACGAGCCCGAGCCGACCGAGCCGCGACGGCCACGCGCGCGGCACCCAGCGGTACGCGAGCGCGATCAGGATGCCGCCGACGCCCCAGAACAGCGCCTCGAACGTGGAGAGCGCCACCCACGGCACCGGCCCGAGGTAGAGCGCGGTCCAGGAGACGTGCACCAGATAGAAGGCCTCCCCCGCCACGAAGCCGACGAGGAACGCGGAGCCGGCGCGGCGCCCGCGCAGCGCGAGCAGCACCATCCCGACGCCGACGAAGACCAGCGGCCACCAGTCCCGGTCCGGGAACGCGGCATCCAGCACCGGCCCTGCGGCCGCCGCGAGGAGCACCGCGAGCCAGAGCGGGAGCGGGGCGCGCGGGGACGGGGTCACGAAGGGAGAGCCTAAGGCATCCGGCCTGCAGGAATGCTCAGGCCACCGACGAGTACGCCACGATGCCGCGGCGGATCGCCTCCAGGGCCTGCCGGGCGGTCCTGCCCACCTGGCCCTGGGCGACGAGCGAGAGCTGGTCGAGGAGGTCGATCGTCTGCTTGGACCAGCGGACGAAGTCGCCTGCGGCCATGTCCGCCTCGCGGAGCACGGCGTCCAGGCCAGAGCCCTTCGCCCACAGGTGCATCGCCAGGGCGAGGGCAGTGGACGGCGGCTCGCTGCCGGGCAGGCGGTGCTCGCGCTCCAGGTCGTCGAGGCGCGCCCAGAGGTCCGTCGTCTTCTCCAGCGCGGGACGGAACGCCCCGCGGGGCAGGTTCCTGTCGTGCGCGAGGCCCTCGTCGCGGCGCGGCTCGAAGACCAGCGCGCACGCCATCGCGGCCAGGCTCGGCGCGTCCAGCTCCTTCCAGGCGCCGCGGCGCAGGCATTCGGCGACGAGCAGGTCCCGCTCGCCGTAGATCCGCTTCAGCGTCCTGCCATGCACCGTCAGCGCGGTGCCGTCGTCCTCCTCGACCAGGTAGCCGAGCTCGATCAGCACGTCGGAGACCCGGTCGAACACCTTCGCGACCGCGCCGGTGCGGGACTGGATCTGGGCGCTCAGCCGGTCCGTCTCGCGCTTCAGCTTCCACCAGCGCTCCGCCCAGCGCGCGTGCTGCTCGCGGTCGGGGCAGCGGTGGCAGGGGTGCTCGCGCATGCGCTTGCGCAGGGCGGCGAGCTGGCGCTGCCGGCGGTCGCGGTCGGCGCGGGAGGCGTTCTCCATGCGCTGACCCTTCTTCTCCAGGTCGCTGAGCTCGCGGCGGATGCGCGAGTACTCGCGGAAGTCGCCCAGGTGGCACTCCATCGCCTTCTCGTAGCCGGCGAGGGACTCCTCCTGCTGGCGGACCTTGCGGGCCAGATCGACCACGGCCCGGTCGGCCTGGAACTGCGCGAACGACGACTCCAGGATCTCGCGGGTGCGCTGGCGGCCGAACTGGTCGATCAGGTTCACCGCCATGTTGTAGGTGGGCCGGAAGCTCGAGTTCAGCGGATAGCTGCGCCGGGAGGCGAGGGACGCGACCGACTGCGGATCGAGGCCGTCCTCCCACTGGATGACCGAGTGCCCCTCGACATCGATCCCGCGGCGGCCGGCACGTCCGGTCAGCTGGGTGTACTCCCCCGGCGTGATCGGGACGCGGGACTCGCCGTTGAACTTCTCGAGCTTCTCCAGCACGACGGTGCGCGCCGGCATGTTGATGCCGAGCGCGAGCGTCTCGGTCGCGAAGACGACCTTGACCAGCTTGCGGCGGAACAGCTCCTCCACGACCTCCTTGAAGGCCGGCAGGAGTCCGGCGTGGTGGGCCGCGACCCCGCGCTCCAGGCCCTCCAGCCACTCCCAGTAGCCGAGCACCGCGAGGTCCTCGTCGAGCAGCGTGCGGCAGCGCTCCTCGACGATGGCGCGGATCTCGTCGCGCTCGCGCTGCTCGGTGAGCCGCACGCCCTCGCGCAGGGTCTGGCGGACGGCGGCGTCGCAGCCGTTGCGGCTGAAGATGAAGAAGATGGCGGGCAGCAGGTTGCGGTCATCGAGCAGCGCGACGAGGTCGGCGCGATTCATGCGGTAGCCGTCCGGGCGCCCGCCCTTCGAGTGGTAGCGGCCGACGTCGCGCATCTGCCTGCTGCTGAGCACCCGGCCGCCGTAGCGGGCCATCTGCACCA
>NZ_JBQCGZ010000010.1:0-3989 GCF_051955155.1 Leifsonia sp. | reverse complement strand
GGCCGCCGGGGGCGCGCGCGACCTGGGCTGACTCAGACGGCCGCGGGCCGGCCGGCCGCGAGGATCGGCCGGAAGAACGCGCCGAGCTCCTCGCGCGCCGTCAGCGGCAGCACGTCGGCGACGTACTGGTCGGGGCGCACGACGACGATCGCGCCGTCGCGGTCGATGCCGCGGGCGTCGAAGATGTCGTCCTTCGGGTCCGTCGCGTAGACCTTCTCGTAGTCGATGAGCCCGAACGGACCGGAGCGCGGCAGGAACACCGCCGGCACCCGTCCGATGTCGACGCCCGTGTGGTCCTGCTGGTAGATCACCTTGACGTCGAACCAGGCGTCCGCGTCCAGCCCCTCCGGCGTCGCGGCGAGCGGCGAGTCCGGGGAGTCCGTCAGCCACTCGGCGAGGTCGGCGACCGCCGAGGGCGCGCCCGCCTCCGCCGCGTCCGCGAAGACGTAGATCCGCCAGCGGCCGTCCGCGCGGGCGTGGTGGCCGAGCTGCACCGGGTTGGTGTCGCACACGCGCTCCACCAGCGCGGACGTGAAGCGCTTCCCGATCGGGTAGCCGGCGGCCAGCTCCTGGTGCTCCGCCTCGGCCACGATGAGCGACGGCGCGTACTCGGTCATGAACCCGGCCGGGAACTCCGCCGTGCGCACATAGAAGTCCTCGAGCTCGGTGGGGTCGGCCAGGTCTTCCGGCTTGGTCGCCATCAGCGTCGACCACTGCTTGTCGAAGTCGATCAGGTTCTGCGCCACCACCTGCCGCTCGGCGGAGTAGGTGGCGAGCAGGCTCTCCGGGCTGCGCCCCTCCAGCACGTGGCCGAGCTTCCAGCCGAGGTTGAAGCCGTCCTGCATGGACACGTTCATGCCTTGGCCGGCCTTGGCGCTGTGGGTGTGGCAGGCGTCTCCGGTGATGAACACGCGTGGCGTCCGCGTCCCCGCCTCCGACAGCACCACGTCGTCGAACCGGTCGGTCAGCCGGTGGCCCACCTCGTAGACGCTGTGCCAGGCGACGTTGCGCACGTCGAGCGTGTACGGGTGCAGGATCTCGTTGGCCTTCGCGATGATCTGCTCGATCGTGGTCGCGCGCACAGCCCCGCTGTCGTCGTGCACCTCGCCGAGATCCACATACATCCGGAACAGGTAGCCGCCCTCGCGTGGGATGAGCAGGATGTTGCCGTACTCCGACTGGATGGAGCACTTGGTGCGGATGTCCGGGAAGTCGGTCACGGCGAGCACGTCCATCACGCCCCAGGCGTGGTTCGCCTGGTCGCCGGCCAGGGTGCAGCCGATGGACTCGCGCACCTTGCTGCGCGCGCCGTCCGAGCCGACGACGTACTTGGCGCGGACCGTTCGCTCGACGCCCTCCTGGGGGCCGGAGGTGCCGACGAGCGTCACGCTCACCGGGTACTCGCCGTCGCCGATCTCCAGGCTCCGGAACTCCCAGCCGTAGTCCGGCTTCAGGCGCGACGGCGAGTTCGCCGCGAACTCGGCGAAGTAGTCGAGCACGCGCGCCTGGTTGACGATCAGGTGCGGGAACTCGCTGATGCCGGTGGGGTCGTCCACCGCCCGGGCGGCGCGCACGATGCGCGTGGGGTCGGCGGGGTCCGGCTTCCAGAACGCCATCTCGGTGATCCGGTACGCCTCGGCGATGATCCGCTCCGCGAACCCGAACGCCTGGAACGTCTCGACGCTCCTGGCCTGGATACCGTCGGCCTGCCCGATCGCGAGCCGGCCGCCGCGACGCTCGACGATGCGCGTCGAGACACCGGGGAACTGCGACAGCTGCGCGGCGGTCACCATCCCGGCCGGGCCGCTGCCGACGATCAGCACGTCCATCGTCTCCGGCAGCTCGTCCGGGCGGTCGAGGCCGAGCCCGGCGGCGGGGAGCACCCGCGGGTCCCCCGAGACATAGCCGTGGTGGTGGAACTGCATGGAGGCTCCTCACTTCATCGTGGGCGCGGTGTGTTCTCTATGCGAACACAGGATTCGGATATCGCGCACGCCCAGGATAAGCCACGGCCCCGCACCCCACAACCACACCCCGCAGGCCCGCGAGAGAGAGGGAGAGAGAAAGGGAGAGAGCCGACTGCGGGGTTCGAACCCGCGACCGCTCGCTTACAAGGCGAGTGCTCTACCAGCTGAGCTAAGTCGGCGTGCGCTGCGTCGGCCGGAAACGGCGGACGCCCGTCGCGAACCATCCTAGGGGACGGTCGCGGCGGGCGTCGCAGCTCGGGGCGTCAGCCCGCGGTCGGCGTCGGCGTGGGGGTCGGCGTGCCCGTCGAGGAGTACTCCTCGCCCTGCGCCTGCAGCACGAACGCCTTGAAATCGTCCGCACTGGTGAGCGAACCGGTGTACGGCTTTCCGTTCACGAGCACGAGCAGGGCGTTGCGCATCTGCCGCACGTCCGAGTTCGGGATGGGCCCGTTCAGCGCGCGGTCGCTCGCGGCGCCGACCCAGGTCTTGAACCGGCCGTCGTCGATGCACGAGTCGATGTCGGACAGGTTCGTCGCCTTCGCGCCGGCGACCCTGTCCTTCAGCTGCTGGTCGGTCAGGCCCGGGCCGCCCTCGGCGGGCTGCTTCTCGAACAGCGACTGGTTGAACGCCCAGAACGCGTCCGGCGAGTAGTTGGCGACGCAGGCAGCGGCGTTCGCGGCGCGCAGCGAGTAGCGCGTTCCCGCCGAGTGGCTGGTGTAGATGGCGACGGGGTGCATCGCGACGGTCACGGCGCCGTCCTTCACCAGCGGCTCCAGCTGGTCCAGGTTGGTGCGCTGGAACTGGCCGCACAGCTTGCACAGGTAGTCCGCGTAGATGCGGATGTCGACGGCGCTGCTGGCGCTCGGGTCGGGCGTGCTCGTGACGGGCTTCGCGTCGGCGGCGAGCGCCGGCGTGGCCTTGACCTTGAGGCCGGCGCCGATCACGACGCCGTCGCTCGCCATGTTCTTGGGTCCGGGAACCGTGGGTCGGATCGCGCTCACGATGACGACGGCGACGATCGCCGCGATCGCGAGCACTCCGATCACGATGCCGCCGGACAGGAGGGCCTTGCGCCTCCGGTCCTTCCGCTGCTGGGACGTGCGGAGCTGGCGGGCTTTCTCCCGGGCGGCCGCGCGAACATCGCCGCTGCGGTTGTCGTCGGGATCGGTCATGTGGGTATCACTCTCGGGGGTACGGAGGACACGTGCGGGGGGACACGCGCTGCTGTGCGCCGGGTGCGACGCACCGGACGATCGTATTCCGCCTGTCTGGGAATAGACCAGAGGTGCACCGCGCCCCGGCCGAGAGCCCGCTGACCGCGTCCCCCATCAGCGGGACGCGGCCCGCGCCGGCGCCCGCGGCGGCCGTGGTCGGAGCACCCTTCCGGATGGCTTAGTATGGGGGCCGTGGCACCGCCGCCCCCTGGACGTCGACGCCACGTTCATCCATTCACAACGGATCGTCCGGCACGTACCTGCCGGTGAAGGAGACAAAAGAAAAATGGCGACAGTCACCTATGACAAGGCGACCCGGCTCTACCCGGGATCGAACCGCCCTGCGGTCGACGCTCTCGACCTCGACATCGCGGACGGCGAGTTCCTCGTCCTGGTCGGCCCCTCCGGCTGTGGAAAGTCCACCTCCCTCCGGATGCTCGCGGGCCTCGAAGAGGTCAACGACGGCAACATCTTCATCGGCGACCGCAACGTCACCGACGTTCCGCCGAAGGACCGCGACATCGCGATGGTCTTCCAGAACTACGCGCTCTACCCGCACATGACCGTCGCCGAGAACATGGGCTTCGCGCTCAAGATCGCGGGCGTCGGCAAGGAGGAGCGTGCGCAGCGCGTCCTCGAGGCCGCCAAGCTGCTCGACCTGGAGCCCTACCTCGGCCGCAAGCCGAAGGCGCTCTCCGGTGGTCAGCGTCAGCGCGTCGCCATGGGCCGCGCGATCGTCCGCTCGCCCCAGGTGTTCCTCATGGACGAGCCGCTGTCGAACCTCGACGCCAAGCTCCGCGTCCAGACC
>NZ_JBQCGZ010000009.1:0-11729 GCF_051955155.1 Leifsonia sp. | reverse complement strand
CCGCACGCGCCGGGCGCGCGCGGGCCGCGGCGGGGGCGCCCCCCGCCGCCTGGCGGCGGACGCCGGGGCGGGGCGCGCCCGCTCGACGCCCCGTCAGTGGTGGAACGGCACCGCTTTGGGCCCAGGCAGGGGCGCGTCCAGCCGGTCGAGCATGCCGACGCCGTCGGAGATCGCGTCGACGAGGCCGCCCGCGAGGTCGCGGCTGAGGCCGTTGCGGACCACCGCGCGCTGCACCGTCACCGCGGTCAACGACTCCGGCAGCGGGTAGGCGGGCACCAGCCAGCCGCGGGCGCGCAGCCGCTCGGAGAGGTCGTACAGCGTCCAGGTGTCGGTGTAGCCGTCCTTCAGCCGCCACGCGGTCACCGGGATGTCGCTGCCGTCCGCGACGATGTCGAACGCGCCGAGGCCGGCCACCGCGTCGGCGAGGTAGCGCGCGACGTCCCTCGCCGCCGACTGTACCCTCCGGTAGCCCTCGAAGCCGAGCCGTAGGAACTGGTAGTACTGCAGCAGCACCTGGGCGCCGGGCCGGGAGAAGTTGAGCGCGAACGTCGGCATCGAGCCGCCGAGGTAGCTGACCCGGAAGATCAGCTCCTCCGGCAGCAGCTCCTCCGACCGCCAGACCACCCAGCCCAGTCCGGGATACACCAGGCCGTACTTGTGCCCGGAGGTGTTGATCGAGGCGACGCGCTCCAGGCGGAAGTCCCATTCGAGCTCCGGCTGCAGGAACGGCGCCACCATCGCGCCGGACGCCCCGTCGACGTGGATGGGGATGTCCCACCCGTGCTCGGCCTGGATGGCGTCGAGCGCGGCGGCGATGCGCTGCACGGGCTCGTACTTCCCGGTGTAGGTGACGCCCATGATCGCGACGACGCCGATGGTGTTCTCGTCCACGTACGCGGCGAGCGCCGGCCCGTCGAGCGTCGGAGCGTCCGCGGAGATCGGGACCATCCGCGGCTCCACCTCGAAGTAGGCGCAGAATTTCTCCCAGCACACCTGCACCGCGGAGCTCATCACCAGGTTGGGACGGTCCGTGCTCTTGCCGGCCGCCCGCCGCGCCTGCTGCCAGCGCCGCTTCAGGGCGAGCCCGCCCAGCATGCACGCCTCGGACGATCCGACCGTCGACGTCCCGATCGCGCGCTCGGGATGCGGCGCGTGCCAGAGTTCGGCGAGCATCCGCCAGCACCGGGTCTCGATCGCCGCGGTCTGCGGGTACTCGTCCTTGTCGACGATGTTCTTGTCCGCGGCCTCGGCGTAGAGCCGCTGCGCCTGCTCCTCCATCCAGGTGCCGACGAAGGTCGCCAGGTTGAGCCGGGCGTTGCCGTCGAGCATGGCCTCGTCATGCACGACCTGGAAAGCCGTCTCCGGCAGGGATTCGCCGCGCGGCAGCGAGAACCGCGGGAACTCGGTGGCCTCGCCGGGCCGGGAGAAGACGGGGTTCAGGCCGACGTCCTCGCCGGCGGACTCGTATCCCTGTCGCATACCGGCGAGCGTAGCTGCGCCCGGCCCGGCGCGCAGCCCCCGGCGCGCGCGTCTCCCCTGCGCTCCGTCGCGACCCGTCCGCAGCGCTCCTGTCAGCGGTCGGTCACGCCACCTGCAGCTGCGTGCGCGCCGGCGACGGGCAGATCAGGAAGGCGTGACCGTGGTCGCGCTCCATCACATGCAGGTCGATCCTGGCGCCGCACAGCGGGCAGGTCGCCGCTTCCGTCCTCGCCGTCTCCGGCCCGTAGGGACCGAGCGGAGGCGGACCGAGGACCGGGAGCAGCTTGGCGTCCAGCCATTCCGCTGCTCGCCCGGCGCGAGCGCCGAGCCGGCCCTCCACCTTGTTCATACCTCGATGGTAGGCCGGTTCCACGCCTCCGGAACCGGTGGATCGGCGCGCTACGCGGTCGCCGGGTCCTGCCGCGAGCGCGGACGCACGAACACCAGCAGCGCGAGGTGCACGACCGCCAGACCGCTCGCGACGGCGACCGCGGCGAGCCAGCTGGATGCGGTCGTCCCCGCGCTGAACAGCAGGCCGAGCACGGTGGTCGCCACGATCGCCCCGACGTAGCGCGAGGTCTGGAAGATCCCGGCCGCCACGCCCGCGTCCTGCGGCCGGGCGGACGCGTACAGCGCCTGGTTCATGGCGATGCTGACCACGCAGTACGGGATGCCGAGCGCCGCCGTCAGCAGCAGCACCACCCACGGCGCCGTGGTGAGCGCGGCGAAGCCGAGCAGCGCAGCGCCCACGATCAGCGCGACGGCCCCGGTGATCAGCGTCGGGCGCAGCCCGATGCCCTCGATCGCCCGCGCCGCGAGCGGCGTGATCACGATGGTGACCGCCGCGAGCGGGAACATCAGCAGGCCCGCCACGCCCGCCGGGTAGCCACCGTGCTCCTGCAGGTACTGCGGCAGCCCGAAGAACGCCGAGTAGTAGACGATGTTGAAGATCGCGAAGCACAGGTACACCATCAGCAGCCGGCGGTTGGCGGCGAGCAGGCGCAGGTCGAGGAACGGGAACCGGGTGCGCAGCTCCCGCCACACGAAGAGCCCGCCAGCGACGACCGCCACCGGGAGCAGCCACCACAGCGGCTGCGGGTTCAGGTCGAGCAGGAAGACCAGCAGCGCCGTCAGCGTCGCGACGAACAGCAGGATGCCCGGCACGTCCGACTCCGCGATCGTGCGCGTCAGCGGCGTGCGCTCGCGCTCCGCGTCGCGGGGTGCGAGCAGCCAGACGCCGGCGAACGCGAGCGCGGACAGCGGGACGTTCACCCAGAAGATCGACGGCCAGCCGAGGAACGTGACGAGCGCCCCGCCGAGCACGGGGCCGACCGCCGCGCCGGAGGTGTTCGCGATCTGGATGCGGCCGAGCAGCCGCGGCGTCCCCACCTCGCTGCGCGCCGCGATCGTGCGCAGCATCGCGATGGCGGACGGGAACGCGGTGGCGGTCCCGATCGCGAGCGCGACCCGGCCGACGCAGACGCCGGCGAACGAGCCGGCGAACGGGGTGAGCGCGCACGCGAGCGCGACGACGAGCATCCCGAACAGGAACAGCCGCCGGGGACCGAACCGGTCGGCGAGCCTGCCCATCAGCGGCTGGCCCGCCGCCGAGGCCAGGTAGAAGGACGTGATCACCCAGGTGACCGTCGTCACGTCCACCCGGAACGAGTGCTGCAGCGGCACCAGGGCCACCGCGATCATCGACGAGTTCAGCGGGTTCAGCAGCGTGCCGAGGCTCAGCGCGGCGACCGCCCAGCCCGCGCGGCTGCGGTCGGGCGGGGCGGATGTCACTCCCCCACCCTACTCGCGGGCTACTCGTCGAGATCGGCGGTCGTGAGCGGGATGGTCGACCGGTACGGGTAGGCCGGCATCGAGGAGAACTCCTCGTCGTCGTCCAGCTCGTAGACGTCGTAGGCGAGAGCCCCGGCGAACGTCGTCGCCACGCGGATCTCCCCCGGAGGACACCCGCCGATCAGGGGCACGACCACGACGCTGTCCAGGGTCCGGCCGTCCTCGTAGAGGAGCGCCGCTTTGATGGTTCGCGTGAGAGCGTCCATGTCGCGGACTTTACGCCGCTGCTGGTGTGTCACTTGACGACGCGCGGGCTCCCGGCGAAAGTGTGACTCGGAGGAAGCATGGGAACCTTGTTCTACGACGGCGCGGACGGTTTCACGTTCGACGACCGTGTGCTCGCACATCTGCAGGCGGTCATCGCCACGAAGCTCCGCAGGCGGGAGGGGTTCCTGCTCCTGTGGATGGACCGCACCGCCGCCCCGGACGCCACGCTGCGCTCCATCTGGCTCGATCCCTCGATCAGCCTCCAGTTCGTGTTCGCGCACCCCACGCTCCCCGAGCTGAACAGGGACTGGCTGACCATCCTGACGGAGAAGGCGAACGGGAACGGCGGCCTGCACCTCGACGACGACCTGCGCGCCGAGATCCGCGAGGAGGTCCCGGAGGGCACCTACCGCAGCGCCCGCAAGCGGGTCGTGGACTGAGGGGCGGCGATGGGACGTCTCATCTACGGCGGCGGTCAGGAGTACGAGTTCGACGACCGCACCCTCTCCCACGTGAAGATCGCGCTGGTCACCAAGCTGCGCAGGCACGAGAGCTTCCTGCTGAACTGGCAGATCCCCGCCGACCAGGGCGGCGGCCGGATGAGCATCTGGGTCAGCCGGGAGATCCCGATCGCGTTCGTGTTCGGCGGCAGCAGGCCGCCGCGGCTCAACGAGCGCTGGATGGACGCGCTGCTGCACACCAGCCAGCGCACCGGCGGCATGGTGGTGATGACCGAGGAGGAGGCCGAGACCGGCGACTACGCGGACCGCTGAGCTACGCCACGAGCGGCCGGCGTCCGGGCGGCGCCGCCGTCGTGCTGCGGCGGCAGCGCGGATTGACGCAGCGCAGGGCGACCGTCACGACGGCCCAGGCGCCGCCGACCGTCGGCATCAGCCGTCGTTCCCGTTCGAGTGGCGCGCCGCACACGGCGCAGTTCCCCGTTTCCGCGACCATAGAAACCAACCCCGTCCCGAAATCGCTGCTTCCATGGTCCGCCCGCCGGAGCACCGGCGCAAGGGAGGGGGTGCCACGGGATGAACGCGGCTCCTAGACTCCGGCCATGGCGGTCTGGACCGGTGGCGCGGCACTGCTGACGCAGCTGCTGCTGCTGGTGCTCGCCTTCGCGCTCTCGGCGGTCATCGGCATCGAGCGGGAGCGGCAGTACAAGAGCGCGGGACTGCGCACGCACATCCTGGTCGGCCTGGGCGCGGCCATGTTCACGCTGGTCTCGGCGTACGGGTTCACCGCGCTCGGGATGCCGGCCACCGACCCGTCGCGGATCGCGGCGCAAGTGGTGACCGGCATCGGTTTCGTCGGCGCCGGGGTGATCTTCGTCAACCGCGGCAACGTCGTCGGGCTCACCACCGCCGCCTCCATTTGGGTGACCGCCGCGGTCGGGATGGCGTGCGGGGCCGGGATGCCGCTGCTCGCGATCGCCGGTGCCGCGCTGCACCTCATCGCCGTCGGCTCGCTGCCGACGGCCGAGCGGATGCTGCGCCGCCGCTCCGGCGCGGCGGTCACGGTCCGCATCGACCCGCGCAGCGCCGCTCTCCCTGAGCTGCTCGAGCGCTGCGAGGCCAGCGGGGCGAAGACCCGCATCGAGGACCTGCGCCGTTCCGGAGACGGCGTCGAGGTGAACGTGCACGTGCGCGGCAGGCAGGCCGAGACCGACCGGCTGGTCGCGAGCCTCGGGTCGATCGACGGCGTACTGTCCGTCGCGGCGGTGGCCGCCCGGCCCTGAGTTCAGGCCCCGCCGCGCAGGCGCAGGTGCAGCAGCGGGTACGGGCGACCCGCCTCGTCCGTCTCGCTGCGCCCGGCCACCTCGAAGCCGCGGTGCGCGTAGAAGCCGGCGGCGGACGCGTTCTGCTCGTTCACATCCACCTCGGTGACACCGAGCCGGTCGACCGCGTCGGCCAGCAGCGCCGTGCCGACGCCGCCGCCGCGCTGGGCGGCGTGGACGAACAGCATCTCCAGGCGGCCGTCCAGGACCCCGGAGAAGCCGACCGCCGCGCCGCCGCGCTCCGCGACGGAGAGCGTGACAGCGGGGAGGTAGTCCGACGCGAGCCTGGACTCGATCTCCGCACGGTCGGCCTCCGCCAGGAAGTCGTGCGTCGCGTCGACGGCTGACCGCCAGATCGCGACCAGCTGCGGGTACTCGGCCGGGCCCTGCGACGGGCGGATGCTCAGGTCGGGCACGACGGCTCCTTCTGCGATGAGGCGGACCCTCCATGCTAGCCGTGCGCGTTCCCGCGCCCGTGCCCGTGCTCCGCCTTCGGATAGTCGCCGCTGCGCTGGTGCGAGCTGCGCACCAGCGGTCCCTCGCCGTCGCGCTCCGAGCCGACGTACGCGCCGACGATGTCGGCCTCTGGGCCTGTGTGCCCCTCCGTCTCCGTGTACTGACCGTGGACGTCGCGCGGCGCTGCGGTCTCGGGTTCGGCCTGGGTGTACCTGCCCTCCACGCGGTCGCGCTCCTCTGCCTCGACCATGACCATCGCCTCCTTAGTTGCGATAGCGCAATTATCTCACCGCAACGCAGGCCGGGAAAGGGCCGCGCCGAACACGCAGGCGGTTCCCGGTTTGCGCAAATGTTGCCCGCGCGCAAGCGATCCGGGGTACAACTGAGGGGATGGACGAGCAGCGCGACGACGACACGCACGACGTGGATGCCGCCCTGCTCGCCGCCAACGTGATGCTCGGCGTCGCCGCCCGGTCGGTGGCAGAGGTGGAGGACATCCTCACCTCCCCGCAGCTGCGCGTCCTCGTGACGATCGCCACGCGCGGCCCGCAGAATCTCGGCGAGATCGCCGCCGAGCTGGGCGTCCACGCCTCCAACGCGACGCGGACCTGCGAGAAGCTCGTCCGCGCCGGCTTCATCGCGCGCTCGGAGGACCCGGCCGACCGCCGCTTCGTCCGGCTCACCCTCACGCGGCAGGGCACCGCGCTCGTGCAGCGCGTGATCGGCCACCGCAGGGCGGCCCTCGCCGAGGTGCTCGCGGCGATGGAGCCGGCCGAGCGGGCCGCTGCGACCGACGGCTTCCGCGCCTTCGCCCGCGCAGCGGGCGACCGCCAGGTCGCCGACGGCCGCTTCACGCTCGTCCCGCCGCCCAGCGCCCCGGTCTGACCCGCGTCCGCCGCTCAGCCGCGCGAGCCGGGGACACCGGCGCGCAGCTCGGCGAACACCTCGGCGGCGTCGTCCAGGCGAGCGAGGCCGGCCGCCTGCCCCATCCAGAGCGACAGCAGGTCGTCGCGTCCCGCCTCGGCCGCGGGCCGCCGGAACGCGCCGGTGAGGATGTTCTGAAGCGGGAACGACGCGAACCCGTGCCGCTCGATCGTCTGCACGGCGCGGTTCGGCAGTCCGCGCGCCGCGCGTCCGCTCATCGCCCGGGTGAGCACCGTCTCGTGCGCGGCCGCGCCGCGGATGCGGTCGCGGTGCACGGCGGGCGCGGCGGATTGCCGGGTGGCCAGGAACGCCGTCCCGACCTGGACGCCACAGGCGCCGAGCGCGAACGCCGCGGCGACTCCGCGTCGGTCGGCGATGCCGCCGGTGGCGATCACCGGAACGGAGACCGCATCGACGACCTGCGGGATGAGCGCGAGCCCGCCGACGAGGCTCGCCTCCGGCGCGGCCAGGAACGAGGGCCGGTGCCCGGCGGCCTCGGCCCCGGAGGCGACGATCGCGTCGACGCCCGCCGCCTCCAGCGCCAGGGCCTCCGGCACCGTGGTCGCGGTGCCGAACACCCGGATGCCGCGGGCATGGGCGCGCTCGATCGCATCCGCGGGCGGGACGCCGAAGATGAAGCTGAGCACGGCCGGCTCCGCGGCGAGCGCCGCTTCCAGCTGCTCCTCGAAGGCGGGCAGCGGCGGCACCGGCCATGCGGGAGCCGCGACGCCAGCGTCGGCGTAGAGGTCGCCCATCGCCGCGACCGCGGCGTCGTACTCTGCGCGATCGAACGGCTCCCCAGAAGCACGCTCGCCAGGCCCCTGCAGCGGCAGCCACAGGTTCAGGGCGAACGGCCGGCTGGTCGCGGCGCGCAGCTCGGCGGCGACGGCCGCGATCCGCTCGGCCGCGTAGCCGTAGAGGCCGTACGAGCCGAGACCGCCGGCCTCGCTGACCGCCGCCGTGAGCGACACGGAGGACATCCCGCCGAACGGGCCGAGCACGATCGGCGTATCGATCTGCAGCAGGTCGCGAAGATCCATCGGGGCCCCTCCCTCGGCGCGCGCGGCGCGCCACGTTTCCTTGCGCATGCGCAAACGTCGGATGCGCCTCATCCTACCGAGGCGGCACGCCGCCGCCGCTCGCGGCCGGTTCCTGCGCCACCCGTGCAGCGGGTAGCGTCGGACCGTGGAGATCACCGCCCCGACCAGCATCGGTCCCGGCCGCCTCGTCGTCGCGCCGGCCGACGAGCCGACCGCGCTGCTCTGGCTCGGCCACGGCGCCGGCGGCGGCATCGGCGCCGCCGACCTCGCCGCCCTCGCCTCCGGGCTCCCCGCGCTGGGCGTCACGGTGGTGCGCTACGAGCAGCCGTGGCGGGTGGCGGGCAAGCGCGTCGCCTCCCGGCCCGAGCAGCTCGACATCGCGTGGCGCGAGACCGCGCCGGTCGTCCGCGACCTCGCCGGCGACCTTCCCGTCATCGCGGGCGGCCGCAGCGCGGGGGCGCGCGTCGCGTGCCGCACGGCCGCGGACACGGGCGCCGCCGGCGTCGTCTGCCTGGCGTTCCCGCTGCATCCCCCCGGCCGCCCGGAGAAATCCCGCCGCGAGGAGCTGTTGACCCCGGTCGTCCCCGTGCTCGTGCTGCAGGGCGACAGGGACACCTTCGGCGGCGCCGAGCTCGTCGCCGCCGAAGCGGACGGGCGCGCGAACATCCGCGTCGTCCCCGTGCCTGGCGCCGACCATGGGATGCGGACGCTGAAGACCTCCCCGCTCGACGCGCACGGCGTCGCCCGGCTGGTCGTCGGCACGGTCGCCGGGTTCGCGCGAGAGCTGGCGGCCGCCTCCCGCTAGTCGTCCGGCGTCGCCACCTGCTCCACCATGGAGTCGTCGACCACCGTCCCCGGCACAGTCTCCGCATAGAGGTAGGCGGCGGAGGCCGGCCAGGAGCTGCCGTCGATCAGGCGGAACACGTCGACCGCCGCCGCCCCCGCGAAGGTCGCAGCGGCACGGATCGCCGCAGGCGGCGCGAGCCCGCGGACCGGCAGCCGCAGACTGAAGCTGTCGCGCAGCTCCTCGGGGAAGAGGAAGACCGCGACGAAGGTCTCGCCATTCTCGGTGTGCGCGTTCATCGCCCCAGCTCCTCCCGCGAGAGACACCGGATCGCGAGCGCTGGACGCCATCCCCCGCCGCCTCGCGGGAATGATGCACCAGGACGCGCGGACGCGGCAAGACGTGCATTTCGCGGGTCCGTCGCCGCATTACGAGTCGCCCCGTCTCGAAATACCCCCTAGGCGCGGCCATGCGCGTTATCGCACAATGCCGCCATGAGCGAATCGGAGATCAGCGGAGCGTCGACGCTCGGCCCCGGCCACATCCCCGGCGGCATCCCACTGAAGATCCGGATCAGCGAGGCCGAGTACACCGCCCTGGTCTGCATCGCCAAGCGCAAGGACACGACGGCCGCCGCCCTGGTCGAGCAGCTGGTGCTGAACGCCCTCGCCCGCACCGAGGTGCCCGCGGCCGCCGAGTCGACGCCCAAGCGGCGGCACACGACGTACGAGCAGGCCACCAGCGGCTATCGCGCCGACTGAGCGCTCTTCGCCCCTCTTCGCCCCTCTTCGCCGGGATTCCGCGCGCCCGAAAAAGGTTCGCTATTCAGTGTTGCTATGTACCGGTACTCGGCGTTACTATCTACTGGTAGTCAACAACACTGAGTAGTTAGGGGGTGACCATGAGCAAGCAGGCAACGGAGATGCTCAAGGGCACACTCGAGGGCATCGTCCTCGCCATCCTCTCCGGCCGCGCCGCATACGGCTACGAGATCACCTCGTGGCTCCGCGACCGGGGATTCACCGACATCGCCGAGGGCACGATCTACGCCCTCCTGGTCCGGATCGAGCAGCGCGGGCTCGTGGACGTCGAGAAGGTGCCCTCGGAGAAGGGCCCGCCGCGCAAGGTCTACTCCCTGAATGCACAGGGCAGGGAGTACCTGGATGAGTTCTGGAGGACGTGGAGCTTCCTCTCGGACCGACTCGAACAGCTCCGCGAAGGGGACAACTGACATGGCATCGAAGTGGATCGAGATGGTCACCGGATCGCTCGAGCAGAAGAAGCAGTACCGGCAGCTGAGGGCCCGCCTGGAGGCGCTGCCCGAGCCGTACCTGAGCGTCGCGAAGGCGGTGCAGCGGTACTTCATGTACAACGGCGGCATCACCGACGGCGACACCCTCGTCACGATGATGAACGACTTCGTCGAGCTCTGGGAGCGCGCCGCGGCCGACGGGACCCCGGTGCGGGACATCGTCGGCGAGGACCCGGTCGAGTTCGCCGACACCTTCATCGAGGCCTACCTCGGCAAGCGCTGGATCGACAAGGAGAAGGCCCGCCTGACCGCAGCGGTCGAGGCCGCAGAAGAGACAGAGGGGAAGAACCGATGACGGCAGTGCTGCAGGACCCGGCCATCCGGGTCCGCGGACTCCAGAAGTCCTACAAGAAGCTCAGCGTCCTGCGCGGCGTCGACTTCGACGTCGCCCGGGGCAGCATCTTCGCCCTGCTCGGCTCGAACGGCGCCGGCAAGACCACCGCGGTCAAGATCCTCTCCACCCTGCTGAAGGGCGACGGGGGCACGGCGACCGTCAACGGCTTCGACGTCGCGTCGAAGGCTGCCGACGTGCGCGACTCGATCAGCCTGACCGGGCAGTTCGCGGCGGTGGACGAGGTGCTCACCGGACGGGAGAACCTGATCCTGGTCGCGCAACTGCGTCACCTGAAGAAGCCGGCGACCATCGCGGACGAGCTGCTCGCGCGGTTCTCGCTGACCGACGCCGGCTCTCGCAAGGTCGCCACCTACTCGGGCGGCATGCGCCGCCGGCTCGACATCGCGATGAGCCTGATCGGCAACCCGCCGGTGATCTTTCTCGACGAGCCGACCACCGGACTCGACCCGCAGGCGCGGATCGAGGTGTGGGAGGCGGTCAAGGAGCTCGCCGCGCGCGGCACCACCGTCCTGCTCACCACGCAGTACCTGGACGAGGCGGAGCAGCTCGCCGACCGCATCGCCATCCTGCACGAGGGCAGGATCATCGCCGACGGAACGCTCGGCGACCTCAAGAAGCTCCTCCCGCCAGCCGAGGTCGAGTACGTGGAGAAGCAGCCCAGCCTGGAAGACGTCTTCCTGGCCATCGTCGGCCCGAAGGCCACGACAGAAACGGAGGAAGCACGATGAGCGCCGCCACCTTCGTCGCGGACACCACCGTCCTCACCGGACGGTCCATGCGACACATCACCCGCAGTCTCGACACCATCATCACGACCGCGCTCATGCCGATCGCGTTCATGCTGCTGTTCGTGTTCGTGTTCGGCGGGGCGATCGACACCGGCAGCTTCGAGGGCTCGTACGTGAACTACCTGCTCCCCGGCATCCTGCTGATCACGGTCGCCACGAGCATCTCGTACACGGCCTACCGGCTGTTCATGGACCTGAAGGGCGGCATCTTCGAGCGCTTCCAGTCCATGCCGATCGCCCGCTCCAGCGTGCTGTGGGCGCACGTGCTGACCTCGCTGGTCTCCACGATGATCTCGGTGGTGCTCGTGGTGCTGGTCGCCCTCCTGATCGGGTTCCGCACCGGGGCGAGCGTGCTCGCCTGGCTCGGGGTCGCCGGCATCCTGGTGCTGTTCACCCTGACGCTCACCTGGATCGCGGTCATCGCCGGCCTGTCGGCCAAGACGGTGGACGGGGCGAGCGCCTTCTCCTACCCGATCATCTTCCTCCCGTTCATCAGCTCGGCCTTCGTTCCGACCGAGACGATGCCGGGACCGGTGCAGTGGTTCGCGGAGAACCAGCCGATCACCTCGATCGTGAACTCCATCCGGGCGCTGTTCGCGCAGCAGCCGGTCGGCAACGACATCTGGATCGCCCTGGCCTGGTGCGTCGGCATCCTGATCGTCGCCTATGCCGTCGCGATCTCGACCTACCGGCGCAAGATAACCGCGGGCTGACCCGCACGACGGCGACGGCCGCCCCCCCCCTCCGGGGGGC